>QHOZ01000056.1:0-376 GCA_003219495.1 Verrucomicrobiota bacterium
CCCAAATGCATTGCGAGGCCAAATTAGAGATCGTTCCGGGCGCCACCCATCTCTTCGAAGAACCGGGAGCACTCGATCGGGTCGCGGATCTCACGGCGGATTGGTTTGTTCACCACACCGCTGGAAAGGGGCGCCCGCTTTAAGCGCGAGCAATATCCGAATCATTTAGTGAGATCGTATTTCCGCAATTGAAGAGAGGCGGGCCAGGAACTGGCTGAAAAGCTCACCAGTTATTCCGGGCGGAATGACGTCATAGTCCTCGGCCTAGCGCGAGGCGGGGTGCCGGTCGCTTACGCCGTGGCGTCGCATCTCCATCTCCCTCTCGACGTCTTCATCGTGCGCAAACTCGGCGTGCCGGGGTACGGCGAGCTGGCCA
>QHOZ01000056.1:386-3647 GCA_003219495.1 Verrucomicrobiota bacterium
GCACTGCAACCGCACGCCGACGAAATCGTGGAAACGGTGACGAGTCGTGAGACAGCTGAGTTGGAGCGCCGCGAACTCGAATACCGCGATGATCGCCCGCCCCTGGAGATCCGGGGGCGCGTTGTCATTCTGGTGGACGACGGCCTCGCGACGGGGGCGAGCATGCGCGCGGCGGCGGCGGCTTTGCGCCAGAAAGAAGCGGGTAAAATTGTCGTCGCCGTTCCGGTCGGCGCGCCCGATACGTGTCGGGAATTCGAGAAGGAAGTGGACGAGACGATTTGCGCAATCGCGCCCGAGAACTTCCATGGAGTCGGGCAATTCTACGAAGACTTTTCGCAAACCTCGGACGATGAAGTCCGCGAGCTGCTCGCCGCGTCCGCCGGCGCTATTTAGACTTTTTCTTTTTGGGCAGCTTTTTTCGCTTGGTGCCGGCGAATTCTTTGAGCTGCTTTTTGCTCATCGACTTCGCCATCTGCTTGGAAGCGCCTTTGAGCTTCGACTTTTTTATTTCTCCGCGCTTGGCGGCAAGAGCGGCTCCGGCCGCCATTTGCTGTTTTTTCGATTTCGCTGGCATACTTGATTATCGAGCGCCAGGGAGTTGCCGCGCTTCTTATTTCCCGCCGCCTGCCGATCGGAGTTTCACCGATAAGTGCGACAGTTTCGCGCCTGATTGCGAACGGCGGCGCACTCCGAGATTATCCAGGCATGTCGCTATCCCCTCCGTTGTCGCTGTCGCCCGACGACAAGCTCGATGTTCTCCGACACCTCGATGAATTCCGCTTCTGGCATTCGCTCGACGACGAGCGTCGCTGCACCCGCTGTCATGAGACCATGACGGGACGACAGATTCTCGTTCTCGAGCGGACGGGGACCCGAGGCCGAATGCGCTTGCAATGCGCAACGCCCAGCTGCGCCTCTGCCCCGGGCGACTGGGTCTATGTTAATCCTCTACTCTTCGCGACTTTCAAAATTCCATCCGCCAAGCCGCGGCCTTCGCATCGCGACGAAGTTAGCAGCGCCGCCGCAAAATATCGGCGAACCGAAAATCCCGAGGCACCGGGAGCGCACGGCCGGTATTCAACGTGGCTCCGGGCTGTGCTTGTTCGCCTCCGCATGCTGCGTCCACTCGCGACCGACTTTCATCCGATCCATCCGGTTGGCTGAGGAAGCAGTCAGCCTTTTTCGGATACTCGGTTCAGGTGGTGAACGCAAAACTAGCAGCGAGCTTTGAACGTTATTAAGGGAAATGAGCGCGAAAAAAATAGACCAGATCGCGACCGCGCAACGGGCCGAACTCTATTATGAATCGCATCCCGGAAGTCCCTCGGCAGTGAGGGCTCCCAAATTATTTGTCCGTTCCGGCGTTTGGATTGCGTTGCTAGGCCGGAGTGTGCGCGATGAATAGCTGGGTTCGGTCCCACCATTGAGACCGCGCTCCGCGCCTTCGACGCTCAATATTTGCAAGCTTTGCGCCCACCGGTTGAAGGATCGACGGTCGATCGCGCCGCTTGAGTGGAGCGGCGGGTCTGCTCACTCGCAGAATATCCTGAGTTGCGGCTTGGGACCGCCGCCACTACATCTCGGGAATCGCAGCTCGAGACGGCAGGTTTTCGGGCACGATCGATTTCGGTCCAGCGCTCTTATGAAAACGGCGATAGATCCCATTGAGCCAGGTAATGGGAACGCCGAACACATAGAGAAGCAGGATCAGGAAATAGACGGCGGTCGTGCGATAGCGGCCGCATCTTTCAAACGTCCGCGGATCGCTCACGATCGCTTCGCGCACTTGCACCATGGATCCAACGCGACTGATTCGACGATACAGCTCCGCGTCTTCGAGAATGGGCACGAGCGGATATCCGCAAGCGCGAAGGAAGGCGGAACGCCGACAGAAGATACCGTGATCGCCGAGTGCGAAGCCAAACAGTTTTACGCCCAGATTTCCGAGAGTATCACTGACGCGATAGATCGATTCAGGACGCGGATAATGAAGGCGGAAACAGCCGCCAACGACGTTCGCGTCAGCTAAGGGCGCCGTGATTTGCGCGATCGAATTCCGCGGCGCTTTCAAGTCGGCATGCAGAAACCAAAGCACTTCCCCGCGCGCGATCTCCGCGCCGGCATTCATCTGCGACGCCCGTCCGCAGCGGGCCGCGATCAGGCGGTCCGCGAGTGGTTCCGCGACCGACCACGTTTCATCGGAGCTTCCTCCGTCGACGACGATGATCTCCAGATTCGCGCCGAGCTTTCGCAGCTTGCGCAAAAACGCTTCGATCAAGCCCGCTTCATTCAGCACGGGAACAATGATGGAGACCAACGGTGCGCTCGAATTCATCGGTGAGGACATCCTAAATTCGAAATCCGAAATCCGAAATCCGAAACAATGTGCAAATTCCGGAAAGCTCGAATGTTTGAAAACGAAGAGACCGCACGTTTCGAGCATTTCCCCGGTTTGGTGCTTCGGATCTTGTTTCGGATTTCGTGCTTCGAAATTCGAATTTCAAAACTTCTGAACCTGCGGCTGGAGACAGCCGCCTCTACACGGCGGCGCCGTTGCCGTTATGAACTACGGCCGAATTCATCCGTTCCAGGACTCGCTGCAGACCGGTCAGATCCACCGGTTTCGCAAAATGCATGTCGAACCCTGCGTCCCGTCCGCGTTCCTGATCGGCGGCGGTAAAGTAGGCGCTTACGGCGATCGCCATTATCTTCGGCGTCCGCTGGCGCGCCTCGGCAATGAAGTCGTAGCCGTTGCGGTCCGGCAAACCGATGTCGCTCAGGACCACGTCCACTTCGTTATCTTCGAGAAAACTCAGGCCGCCGGCGACGGAATCGCTCGTGGAAACGGTGTGTCCCCAGTGTCTGAGGATCGCCGCGAACGCTTGCCGGGTATCGAGGTGGTCCTCGACGAGAAGGATCGAGCACATAGGGTTGAGGCAATCAGCGATCGCCCAATAACCTTTCGGAAGCCGAACGGTCGCTGGTCGGGTCTTTCCTGATAGGACCGTAGGGTTTTTCCCGATCGCTGGCAACCTTTCGTTTTACGGTAGCCGTTAAATCAAACAACCCTTGGAACTTCGCCGCTGTTTCGTTGGCCGGCCTCTCGAACAAAAAAATTCCGCGGAATTCCATTACACGCGGCCAGGGTGGCGCGAGCGAATTCCTCTTCAGAGCCGCGCCAGCATGAGCGATCCAAACCCCGACAACGTTGCCAGGACGTCTGCCGAAAAATCCAGCGGCGAGCAGGCCCACGCCGCTCTC
>QHOZ01000004.1 GCA_003219495.1 Verrucomicrobiota bacterium
CCCGGAGCCTACGGGGCTCGAACCCGCAACCTCCGCCGTGACAGGGCGGCGCTCTAACCAATTGAGCTAAGGCTCCTCGCGAGACGCAGACTTTAGCGGCGGCAACGCGACGTTGCATCCGGTTTTTTCGTTATCCCCCCGCGAAATCACCGTCGTGCCGAGGATTTCTTCGCAACTGCGCCGGAAAGTCGCTGGTTGAACATTTTGTGGCAGGGCAGCGTCGAAGATTGCGAAGATTTGACGATAAAGTTATAATCGCAATCGATCGGGCAAGGACTGGGTTTTAAGATGAGCGACGAGCGCAGCAGAGAGTCGGAGAACTTCGAAGAGCCCGAAGCGAATCTTCCATTGCTCGACAAGCTCGACCGCGTCATTGCTTCGCTTCCTCCGGGCGATCCGATGCGTCGCGATTTGCTCGAATTGCGGCCGCAGGTTTTCGATCAATCGCAAATGATCGGCGAAGCGCGCCACATGATCGAGAAGCTCGAGGAAGTGATCAAGAAGGTCACGTCGCCCGCGAATCGTATCGGCACATTTCTCGGCGCAACTTCAAAAGACACCGCGCACATCGTCGTGGGCGGCGCGGATTATTATTGCAACGTCGATCCGCGCACTCCGCTCGCGAAGTTGAAAAAGGGAACGCGCGTGCTGGTGAACGAAGCGTTCGTCATCGTCGGCGATCTCGGATTCGAAACGGCCGGCCCGGTCACGAAAGTCACGGAAGTGATCGGCAAAGACCGATTGCGCGTCGGTTCGGAACACGGAACGCAATCGATGGTTTTGCAGCGCTCATCCGAGCTTTCCGGTTCAACTTTGAAATCCGGAGACGAAGTGCGCGTTGATTCCAATTATCGAATGGCGCTCGAAATGTTATCGAGCACGAAGTCGGACGAGCATTATCTCGACGTCGTTCCCGAATTGCCGTGGGAAAAAGTTGGCGGCCAGGACGAAGCGCTTCAGGCAATCAAGGATGCGATCGAGCTGCCGCTATTGCATGTCGATCTTTTCAAGCGCTACCAGCACGCGACACCGAAAGGATTTTTACTTTACGGTCCGCCCGGTTGCGGCAAGACGCTCATCGGCAAAGCGACCGCCTACAATTTGACGAAGCAGCTCCGCGAACAAACCGGTGCCGAGATGAAAGAATATTTCATGCACGTCAAAGGCCCGGAGATTCTCAACATGTGGGTCGGTGAATCGGAGCGGATGGTCCGCGAAATTTTCGCGACCGCGCGCGAGAAACGCCGCGAAGGCTACATGCCGTTCCTGTTTATCGACGAGGCGGAATCGATCCTCGGCACGCGTCGCGCGTCGCGTTACTCGAATATTCTTTCCACGCTCGTCCCAATGTTCTGCTCGGAGATGGACGGCATCGATTCGTTGAACGACGTCGTGATCATTCTCGCGTCCAATCGTGCGGACCTGATCGACCCGGCGATCCTGCGTCCGGGCCGCATCGATCGTAAGATCAAGGTGAACCGTCCGAACAAGCAAGGCGCGCTCGACATTTATCGCATTTATCTCACCCCCGAGCTTCCGTATGACGGCGCGTTGTCGAAAGAAGCGGAGAATTTGCCCGCCGCGATCGACAAATTGATCGAGCGCTTCGTGGATTGGCAGTTCGCGCGACGCGACGAAAACAAATTCGTCGAAGTCACGCTCCGCAGCGGCCGCAAAGAAAATCTCTACCGCAGCGATCTCATCAGCGGCGCGATCATTGCGTCGATTGTGGAGCGCGCGAAAGGGACGGCAATCAAACGCGCGATCGCAACGCAACAGGACGAAGGCATTCGCGAAACGGATCTCCAGCTCGCGTTCAACGCCGAGTATTCCGAGAACGACATCTTTCCGACGACCGACATCACCGAAGATTGGCTCAAGCTGATCGATTACGATCCGGAAAACGTGGTGAAGGTCGCGCCGGTAAAACCAATTGCCGAATCCGCCAACCGACCGGGTTCAGGAGTCATCTAATTCGCGGGGCAGCATGAACCGCGTCTTTGGTCTCGAGACGGAATACGGCATTACCGTCAACGGCGCGGAGACCGTCGACGTTGTCGCTGAGTCGATCGAGCTCGTGCGGCGCTACACCGATCACGGCGCGCACATGAAATGGGATTACGAACTGGAAGATCCGCATCAGGACGCGCGCGGATTTCGCGCAAAGGCGTTAATGCAGGATACCGACGAGTCCGCGTATTACGAGATCGACAAAAATCGGCCGCTCAGTTTCGAGGAAATCAAAAGCGAACTCGTGCTCTCGAACGGCGCGCGTTTCTATAACGATCACGCGCATCCAGAGTATTCGACGCCGGAATGCACTACGCTTCGCCAGATCGTGACGCAGGACAAAGCGGGCGAACGCATTCTTGCGGAGTGCGCGCGTCGCCGAAATTTAAAATTGCAGGAAGGGCAACAGGTTCGTCTTTACAAGAACAACACCGACTTCTTCGGTCACAGTTACGGTTGTCACGATAATTACCTGATGAGACGCGACGTTCCGTGGGACCGCATCGTCGGCGCGATCCTGCCGTTTTTGATCACGCGTCAGATTTTCGCCGGCGCCGGTAAAATGGGAATTGAAGGCGAGGGGAGCTCAGGTCAACCGGGCGTTTACCAAATTTCTCAGCGCGCCGATTTCTTCAGCGTCGTCGTCAGCATCGACACGATGAATCGTCGCCCGCTCATCAATACGCGCGATGAGCCGCACGTGGATGCGAGCCGCTACCGCCGGTTCCACGTCATTCTCGGCGACTCGAACATGAGCGAGTGGGCAACCGCGATGAAAATCGGCACGACCGCGCTCGTTCTCGATCTAATCGAGCGTGGTGAAGCGCCGCAGCTCGAGATCGCGCAACCGACCGACGCGAACAAATCGATCAGCCGTGATCAAAATTACGATTGGATCATCGAGCTCAAAGACGGCCGCAAGATCTCGGCGATCGAGGTTCAACGGCTTTATCTCCGCGCCGCTTCGAAACTTGAATACGACTCGTCCACCGCCAATCAGCCTTTGGCCGAAGATCGACAATGGATTTTGCAGGAATGGGAAAATGTTCTGAACGATCTCCAACGCGATGCGATGATCACGCGCGACCGTGTGGATTGGGCGGCCAAGAAATTTCTGCTCAACGCGTTACAGGAAGAAGAAAAACTTTCCTGGAGCGACCCCTGGCTGCAATCGATCGATCTCGAATATCACAATGTCGATCTCGATTCCGGTTTGTATTACGAGCTTGCGCGGCAGGGATCGGTCCGGCGTCTGGCGAAAGAAGAAGAGATCAAGACCGCGATCTTCACGCCGCCGGAAACCACGCGCGCATTTTTCCGCGGCCGATCTGTCGCGCGCTTCAACGATCAGATCGCCTCGATCCAATGGGACGAGCTCGTCTTTGCCAATGGCGCGCTTTCGCGCCGCGTCGGATTACCGGAAGCATTCGCCGATGCGCGCCTAGAAGCGCTCAATCAAGCCGCGCGCAACGGCAAAGATTTCTCCGAATTCATCCGCGCCGTCAGCGCGGTGGATTAGCGTTGATTTGCCGCCGAACCGCGCCCTAGCTTATCGCTGTCTCGTTAGACCAACCCGGAGAGTTTAATGAAAGCATTTCTTGCGACGTTGATGCTAGTGTTGTCGCTCTATTGCGCCAGCAGCGTTTACGCTGGAGACGGTTTTGAATCGGTCAAATGCGGCTCGGATGTTTTAAAAGCTCTCGTCGGTCACAAGATGTCGGATGAGCCGGTCGTTGATTTGGAAGCGAGGCACAAAGACATTCAGCTTAAGGATCTCGGCGCGGAAGAGATCACCGAGCAGTTAAACTTAATATTCTGGATGATCTGTGGAGAAGAGTACGCCGTTCTCGAAGACGGAGATTTTGTGCGCGACATGCTGAAGTTTCCGAAACATTCCAAGGAATCGCCCCAATTCGTGAGCGCGTCGTGTCAATCAAATGGCAAAGAGTTGCCGGACACGTTGCTTGGAGTGCTCAAGAATGAAGAAGGCGGCGATATGCTTCCAGCGGTGAAGGCATGGAAGATCGACGAGAAGCAGAAAAAATTCGTCGAGTTTCCGACAGACGGGCTTCGTTGTCCGCGTTCTGAAGTCAGCACCGCTGACGGCGGCAAGTGAGTTTACGACCAGGCGATCAAGCGCAGCTCGTGCGCCTGCATCATGTTCGGATGCGTGGGAACAACGCGGACACTGAAACCGTATGCGCCGCTTTCGGATGCGGGGACGGATCCTTTATACACATAACTGCCGTCGCCGTTGCGTCCGCTTGGATTTAGAACGCTCACGTTCGGATTTTTGATTCCGCCGTTCTCGGCTTCGCCGTGATACGCTTCCACGCGCACGTGGTTTGGATCGACATCTCCGAGAAAAACGTGCGCGCTGACTTCGAGTGCTTCGCCAACTTGAATGTTTTGCCGATCTTTGTTGGCGATTTGCACGTCGTTGATCCGGACCTGCGGCCAATCTTTGCGCATTCGCGATTTCCAAATGCTCAACTTCGTCGCCGGCTCGCAACCGTTCTGCGCGAAATTTTCGTGTGAGCGCGCCGCCGGCAGATAAAGACGCTCGGTGTATTCCTTCACCATCCGGTGCGTATTGAAGATCGGCGTGACGGTGCGGATCGATTCGCGCATCAGTTGCAGCCATGCGAGCGGCAAGCGGCCGTCCGGCTTCGCATAATAAAGCGGGATGATCTGGTTCTCGAGCAACTGATAGAGACTGTGCGCATCGACCGCGGTTTGGAATTCAACCGTGCCGTCGTTGATCTCGGGCGCGATCGCCCAACCGTTGTTGCCGTTGAATGCTTCGAGCCACCAACCATCGAGC
>QHOZ01000057.1:0-447 GCA_003219495.1 Verrucomicrobiota bacterium
AAGACCTTTCTTAGGATCGCGCGCGAACGGGGAGTGAGTTGTTGGACTTCGGGCGACCCCGCGGCGGTGTCCCAACATTCCGTCTGTAAATAACGCGTCGGCGGCGTGGCCGTTCCTATGCCCGCGATGAACACAAAGCGATTTATTCTCTGAACTGTGTCCTTCTTGCGCTATTGGCGATCGCCCCTAAAACAAAGCCCACGCCAACCGCGACGCCTAACGAGGTATACGGGTGCAGCCGGATCGCCCGATCAGTCGCCCGCGCGCCGGCGATCGCATGCTTCTTAAGCCTGTCAGAACGCACCTTAATGCGATGCACGGCGCTGGCCAATTGTTCCTTGGAGTGCTCGCCCAGCGGGCCCGAGCTGACCTTCACGAGTTCCTCGACGTCTTGCGCGAGCACGGTGAGATCTTCGACCAACTTCTCGATCGAGACTTCTTCGCCCG
>QHOZ01000057.1:510-5556 GCA_003219495.1 Verrucomicrobiota bacterium
TCGGCCGCTTTCGCAAGAACAATGGGGCAAAGGCCCCCTTTAGTGATTCTGTGCCGAAGTGGCACCCTTCATGATCGCGACCCGTTCGAAGTGCCGAGCCGTGTCGCGCCCGCTTCAATCATGGCGAAAGCGCCAACGGCATCGCGAATCCCACCACTGGCTTTAACGCCAAAATCACTCCCCACCTCCCGCCGCAACAGCTTCACATCTTCCAAAGTCGCGCCGCCTTTGCTGAAGCCGGTCGATGTCTTGACGAACTGCGCGCCTGACTCGACGACCAGCTTGCACGCGCGAATCTTTTCCTCCTCGGTCAACAGGCAGGTTTCCAAAATGACTTTCACCGGCCGCTCGTCCGCCGCTTCGACAATATCGCGCAATTCGCGCAGCACGTAATTGTTGTCGCCATCTTTGAGACGGCCCACGTTGATGACCACATCAATCTCGTGCGCGCCGGCGTCGATCGCGGCTTCCGTCTCAAAGCGTTTCGCGTCCGTCTCCATCGCGCCGAGCGGAAAACCCGCCACGGACGCTACTTTCACTTCGGTGCCATCCAGGGAATGCCGCGCCAGTTCTACCCATGAACCGTTTACGCATACCGCATAAAATCCATGCTCTTTCGCCTCGCGGCAAAGTCTCTCGACATCCGCAGACGTCGCATCCGCTCGCAGCAGCGTGTGATCGATATAGCGTCGCAACTCAATCATCATCGGAAGATTATCCGGTCGCGCGACAGTGCTCAAGGACGGGACGGTATTCGCTTGCTCACGGGCGCGGCTCTGTCGGCCAAACTCCAGGTCACCCCAGCAGAGCCGCGCGCGTGAGCAAGCGGAGGCCTTACGGCTTCAATGCACGGTAGAATCTTTGCCAATCCGTCGCGGCAGGATCAGTCACGGTAATCGGCCCGCTGGAGTATTGAACATTGGTGAACGTCGTCCAATTTGTCAGCGTTCGCGAGTACTGCACGTCATAATGCTGGCCTGCATCCCCCGTCAGGAGAAACTGGAATTGTCCACCGGGCACGGAAGCTGGCTGCGACAACAGCGGCGGGCCCGGCAAGACGGACAGGTTTGCTGAGAATGTCGCGGGCGCAATCGGCACATTGGTGATGGCGGTGACAACTACTGAGTATACCCCCGCCTGGCTCATCTGGACGTTGGTCAACACGAGCGCCGCGTTAGTGGCGCCCGGAACGTCGCTCGCGCCAGCCTTCCATTGATAAGCAACTCGCAAAGGACTGAACGCCTGCATGGTCAATCGCGCATCCGTCCGTGATTGCACGCTCACATCGGTCGGCGGCACTACGACTGTGACCCAACCGTTGCTGCTCAGTGGCGAGCTGCCAGATGCGTTCAAAACACCGACGGCATAGCCGCCGAATTGATTCGTTTGGATATTTTGCACGACGAGTAACGCGTTCGTTTGCTTCGCCTGCAAAACATTCGTCTCCACATTTGCCGACCCACGCCGCCAACGATTCGTCATCGGCCAGCCACCCAACACACCTGCCGAAATCGTCACGTTGCTGCCCACAGCAACCGTGATGCCTCCCGGATGACGCGTGAGGATCGGCCGCACCAGCACTTGCAATGTCGCGGGCAGACTTTCCGCCGCACTGCGAGCGTCGTAAGCCACTGCCGTGTAATCGCCGCTCTGGTCCAACCTCACGGCAGGCAGCGTCAGCATCGCATTCGTCTCGCCGGGCAGATCCTGCCCAAAGTATTTCCATTGATACCGCAACGAACCAGTTCCCTCGGCCGCGACCGTGAAGCTTACGGGCGTATTGGTGTTCGCGGTTCGCGACACCGGGTGCGTCAAAATCCGGACGCGACGAAAGACTTCAAGGTTCGCGACCGCGCTCGCGGTCCAGCCGGCAGCATTACTGACCAGCGCACTGTAATCGCCGCTGTCAGAAATCTGCACGTTCGTCAGTTGAAGCGTGGGATTCGTCTGGCCAGGCAGGGGGATACCATTTCGCCGCCATTGATAGCTGAAAGGCCCTGTCCCGGAAACCGCCACCGTGACCGATACGTTTGTGTCCGATGGACTGACCACTGGCTGCGGCTGCTGCGTGATCACCGGCGGCGACTGAATCATCAACGTCGCCCAGTCACTGTAAACTGTCAGACCAAAGTCGTTGTTAACAGCCACGCGATACCTGCCGGCGTTCGCGGGCGTCGCGCTGTCGATGACGAGTGATGCGTCAGTTGCGTTCACCGGCGTGCCACCGTCCCACTCCCACGCATGATGATGCTCGCCGCCTGTGGAGTGGCGATCGAGTTTTGAATACCCACGGTGGGCGAGTCCGCGTGCCAATTGGATGCGTCATTGCCGAAACCAGGCTCCCAGGTCCACATGTCGGGATTGCGCTGTAGCGAATTGCCGTCTCCGTCTCCGCTCGTTGGCCACGGCGCAAGATCGTCGTACGCTACGCGATCGACCAGGACCTCAGTCGGCTGATACAGCTCAATCGTCTCGCCCGCGTTGCTGAGGTTACCGCGCCACGGGCCAATGACGGGCGCCTCGTCGGGCACGTTGTATTTGCTGCGGAAGATCACGAGCTGACCGGGGTTCGCCGCAGGATCGAAGCTGACCACGACCAGGAAACCAGAAGCAGGAATGGCTGTGTTCGTCGGGAACGTGAAACTGACTGCGTTGCGCAACTGCCAACCATCCAGCGTCACATCAGCGGTCGTCAAATTTTGCAGTTCGACGAACTCATCAATGTTGTTCTCGTTGCTGTTGATCGTCGGCGGGTGATACATGATCTCGCTGATCACAACGGCGCCGACGCGTGGGCCCGCGTTGAAGCCGCCGAGCGTCGGCGCGGTCAACTCCACAAAGTCCGATCCGGCGCAACTTTGAACCACGCCGACCGACTTGCCGAGAGGCGTTTGGCTGAACCCCACTACCGAACGTCGGCCGGACAGATTGCCGTTGCTGTCCGCCTCGGACAACGAAGCGTATCCGCCAAGCACGAAACCGAACTGGCTTGCCTGGAAGACAAGATAGCCGCCTGCTGGCAAAAATGTGCCGCTCGGGATCCGGAACCTTCTATGATCACGAGGGTCGTTGCTCAAATACCAGTTGCTAAGATCGACGCCCAATGACGAAGGGTTATAAATTTCAATCGCCTGTTCGGCTGGCGCCTGCGGATTCGCCAGCACTTCGTTGATGCGCGCATTGTCGAGCGGCAGGTAATTACTCGCGCGCGGGGTCGCTGTTCCCGGAAAGCTCGCGACCGTCGGCCCACCGTCGGGCACGCGTCCTTGCGAGACGCCGGGGTCCTGCGCGCCAAAATACACCGAATCGATAATATCCTCGCCGACGAGGCGCAACGATTCGCCCTCAGCCGATAAATTGAAATTCACATGGTTCCGGCCATCGCTCGGATCGGCGTCCGCGATGACCCGCACAAAATTGTTCCCGCCAATGAAGCTCAACGACGCGAATTGGAACTGTCTCAACCTGTAAATTTCGAACCAATCGTTGCCATCGGTCGGATTGGCCATCCATTCATTGATCCGCAATGAGCCTGACGTCCCCAAATCCGCGGCCGCGGCATTCGCTGCACCGGGTGTGACGCTCGCCAGCAACGCCCACTGATTCCCGTTGCGCCCGATCGACATATCCGCCACCTGAAATCCATAGGCGACCGAATCCACGAGCTGGCCGCCCGTGTTCAACAGATAAACAGCGCCGCTTTCCGTGTCCAGGGTTCCCAGATTCACCACGACATATCCATTCGCCGGCACGCTCGTGCTCGCCGGAAATACATATTGCGCCGGCTGTCCTAAATCCGTGCTCAACCTCATGCCCGATACGTCATACGCGGTGCCATTCGGGTTGTGCAACTCGACCCAGCCGCCGCTCGCGGCGATTTCATTGAGCACCGGGCCTGCATAATTAATTAGATAATTGCTCGCGCCCGGGCTCGCGCTGCCGACGAACGTTGCAATGGTTGCGGTTCCATCGGGGAGGCGGCCCTGCGTGATGCCTTCGGCTTGCGGCCCATAATTCACCCGCTCCAATTCAACCGCCGATTCGTCATAGAGAACGATCCTCCCGCCGGCCGCCGGCAGCTTGAAATCAAGGTTATCGGGTCCGGCGAGTGCGCGCTCAGTCGCAAAGAACTGCGCAAATCCATTCGGCGCGATGAACGACAGCGAATTGATCTGCTGCACCGTATTGTCATTGCCGAGAAAGATGCCTTGCAACGTCACCGGCGAGGCCGAACGGTTATACAATTCGATCCAGTCATCGCTTCCCGGGGCTGCATTCGCCAGCCATTCGTTGATCGCAAGTGAGCTAGCAGGCGCCGTCGCGACCGCCACGTTCGCCGCGCCCGGCGTTGGCGTGTTCAGCTTCCAACCTTGCGCCGTGCGGCCCACCGAATAGTCCGTCAACTGCAACCCAAACGTGACCACATCCACGCGCGCGGTCGACGCATTGAAGAGCGACACCGTCTCGCCTTTGCGGCCGAGCGCGAAACCCGTATGCAACCCGGGCAACGCATTTGTCGGGCTGTCGCACCACACCACGAGGTATCCGTCCGCCGGAATGCTTACGTCCGCGGGAAAAGCATATTTGCGCGGCGAGCTATCGTCCGTAAGGCTGCATCCCGCCAGACTGACAGTCTGCGCTCCGGTGTTGTGCAACTCGATCCAGTCGGGGTAAGTGCCGCCGTTCGCCACGGCCGAAACGTTCTCCGCCATCACTTCGTTCAAGACCACCGAAGTCGCCGGCGGCGGGCTCGAGTACCAATTCCCTGGATCATCCGGGTCCGCCAGTGGATCGGCAGCCTTCAGCGAAGGCCCGCTACCATCGGCGGCAGTGTCCCAACCATTCTGGTCGTCGTAATCCAGTGAGTAGACAATGTTGCCCGCCGGATCTTTGATGGAAATCTTTTCGCCGCCGTTATCCAGTTTGCCGCTGAAATATCCAAACGGCGTCACCGCCGGATATCGCAGCGCCCAACCTGCTGGGTTATCCGAGGCCGCAAGCACAATCGTCGCGCTTGCCGCGATTACGGTGCCCGCCGGGAAAATG
>QHOZ01000231.1 GCA_003219495.1 Verrucomicrobiota bacterium
GATTTGTTGCAGATTTGGATCTGAATTGCGGATCCAATCGCGGGTCGCATTGATATCGCCTTGGTTCACCGGTTCGGCGCGCGCAACGATGTCTTCGCCGACTTTGACCGGTTCCGCCTTCGGCGCTTTCCAATGATGCCCGAATTTTCGCAGCGCGTAATACATTGTGCCCGCTTCCACCGCGCTCACGCCGCTGCACCGCATTGCGTTGTAAAACATCTGGTCGCATTCTGCGTGCGGCCGATTTTTTTGATCGTAGGCAACGTCGTGCAACACGGACGCGTTCCGATATTTTCCTTCGAACGGTCCGCCCATGAACGTCCAGAGCGATCGCGGAATGGACGCGCCGTCCACCTCGGAACCGGCGGGCGCGATCCAAATCTTGCCGTCGGGATCGGTGTAACGCAGCTCGTTTAACAGCGTCATGCTGCGGCCATCATTTTCCCAGCGGGCTTCGACGTAACCGCTGTAATGGCCCCATTTGTTGCCTTGTTTCGACGCGCCGCGAACCCAGGCCGGGGTTTTGTCGCCGGCGCAGCCGAGCAAAAGTCCCGCGACGAGTATGACTATAAGAGCCCTCATGATTTTCCCCGGAAAACGCTCAACGTTTATTGGCTACAATTTGGCGTGAAAGGCGCGCAGATGTTGCGTGAAGGCCGCCGCATCAAAATCGTAATGACGTTGCACATCCGCGCGAAGCGCATTCAACTCTTTGTCGATCTTCAGCGAAATGTTCGCGGCCGCGGAAAGGCGATCCAGCGCCAGCGTGAGCCGAAGCGCGCGATAGAAATTGTCAGCCCCACTCGAGTTTGCCATCGTGAATTCCGAATCGGTCGCGGCGAGCGTTTGCAAGATCGACATGAGTTGCTCGTGTGTCGGACTCCATTTCACGGCGTTACGCGCGATCCCGTCCGCTTGCAGCTGAATTCCTGGGTATGAGCTAAAGCTGCTGACGTTTTCGCCGAGCCCGGCTTTATCGAGCAACCAGGTCAACGCGCTCATTTGCGAAAATAACCGATTCCCGGTCTCGCCTTTGATGTTGCTAACTGCCCAACTGATTTCACGAAGCGCGACCGCTTGTCCGATCAACCAACTCCGCGGGCCGCTCGCAGCAGTGTCTTCTTCTTGCCAATGCTTCGGTTCGTTTACCGATTGACCATCCAACTCGAAAACCAGCTCCGGATGCCCGGCTTTCAAAATTTCTGTATCCACATTTTGGTGGCAGGCCACGCAGGCATTCGCGCGCGCATAATGATTGCGAAGATCGTGCATGCCGGCGCTCACGCGCGTGGCGTTGGTCCAATCGCTCCGCGTATGGCCGCGCAACCACGGCTCGGCAGCGCCATGACAATTTTCGCAGGACACCCCTTCGTCGGGATGCGCGGTCGCGGTCAATCGGTCGGCCGCGACGGATTGAAAGGGTGAATGACAAACGGTGCAGCGTGCGCTCGATTGCGGTTGACCAATCCCGAGGGCTTCGGCGATTCGCGCGGAACGCGCGTCGAGCAAGATCGTGTAAGCACGGGTATGAAAATCTTTTTGCGACCAGGTAATGTATTGGCTGCGCTTTTCCCCCGCGCCGCCGTGACAACTGGACGATTTGCAGCCGGCGGCGCCGACAAATCTGCTGTTCGATTCGTCACGCGCGAGAACAGTCGCGGCTAGCGCGATGAGCAACAGAAAAACGCGGCCCACGCGCGGAGATTAACTTGGAGGGACGCGCTCTGTCGCGTTCCAAATTCATTTGGACGACACGAAGGTCGTCCCGCCATCAGACCGATCAGTTCGTCCAGGATCTCCAGCGTTTCCGGATCGGTTTGGTGTACCGATCCAGGTCGAGACCTTTTGCTCGGCCGACGCCATTTTTGATCGCGTCAGTCGAGTCGCCGATTTTGCCTTTCATCTCGCGAAGGAATGGCAACAGAAACGGCAGCGAAAGCACGCCTAGTTTCCCGAACGGAGTTTTGATTTCGACCTGCTTTTCTTCCTCGCGCGATGCGTAATGCACAGCCAGGCCGATGGCGAGGCCTGCGACCAACGCACCGATAATGATCGGCACCGGGTTTTCACGCAGGAATAATTCGGTCCGTCCGCCGATTCGCTCGGGACGACGCGGAGGCGGCTCCAAAATGCTTGGCGGCTGCCGGCGTCTACGAGCGCTGCCAGTCGGCTCGCTCTCGCCAGCCAGCGGTTCGTCATTCACTAAGTCATCTTCGATTGGATCCATCATAAATTGATCGCAACTGCGTTTGACGCTGCGCGGGCCAAATCTATTTCAACAATTGCTCGCAAGCATCGAGAATTTTCGGACCCGAGCCCGGGATCACGGCGCGAGGCGGTCGATTGACCACGAGCCATCTTTCTGGCGCGTGTAACGAAAGCGATCGTGCAAACGATCCGGACGGCCCTGCCAGAATTCGATCCGTTCGGGTTTCACGAGGAATCCGCCCCAATGCGGCGGAAGCGGAATTTGTCCTTCCGCAAATCGTTGTTTCGTTTCCTCAAGCCGCGCATCGAGCACACGGCGAGCGTCAATCACGTGACTTTGCTGTGACGCCCAGGCGCCGAGCTGAGCTCCCAGCGGGCGAGAATGAAAATATTTCTCGGACTCTTCGCGCGATGTTTTTTCAACGCGGCCTTCAATCCGAATCTGACGTTCGACTTCCATCCAGTAAAACACGAGCGCCACATTCGGATTTTTGTCGAGCTGTTGTCCTTTATCGCTCGTGTAATTGGTGAAGAAAACGAAGCCGCGTTCATCGAAGTCTTTTAGAAGGACGACACGCGCAAAAGGTTTGGCGTCGACACACGTCGCCAGCGTCATCGCATTGGCATCGAGAATGTGCGCTTTGAATGCGGCGGAGAACCAGGTTGCGAATTGTTTGATCGGATCCGGTTCGAGATCCGCTCGGCGCAAACCGCGCCCGATGTATTCGTGACGGAACCCGGCGAAATCGAGCGGTGAATCCTGCATTTACGACAACGATATTCGCCGCAACGCAGATGTCGATCTTGGCAAAGACTTAGGCGGCAGCGGCGGCGGTTGCGGCGCGGGGCGAGAGTTCCCAACCGAGAATGGCGCGTTTGCGAATCGGATCCCAATGATAATGACCGAGCGCGCCAGTCTCGCGGATCACACGATGACACGGAATGATGAAAGCGATCGGATTTGCGCCAACCGCACTGCCAACAGCGCGAGCGGCGCGCGATTGGCCGATCGTTTCGGCCAGGCGTCCATATGTTGTGAGTCCGCCCGCTGGAACGCGCAATAACGCGCGCCAGACTTTCAATTGAAACGCCGTCCCGCGCACAAACGCGCGCAGCGGACGATCCGATGTCGATCTTGCCGGGCTGAAAATTTTCGCGGCAAGCTCAGCAATTCGCGAATCATTGCGGTTCAACTTCGCGCCCGGCCATTGGCTCGAAAGAACTTCGCGCGCAGCATTGTGGCCGCGATCGTCGATAAACGAAAGATGGCAAATGCCGCGTTTGGTTTCGGCGATGAGCGCCTCGCCAAATGGCGTATCGGCAAAACCGAAATCGATCTGCATTCCAGCGCCAGCATTTTTCATCTCGCCCGGCGAAGCCGCCTC
>QHOZ01000232.1 GCA_003219495.1 Verrucomicrobiota bacterium
AGCCTTTATCGCAATGACGGCAACGGCAAGTTCACCGATGTTTCCGAATCCAGCGGCGTCCAGATCAAGAATCCCGCCACGGGCCGACCGGTGGCAAAGTCGCTGGCGGTTGCGCCCGTGGATGCGGACAACGATGGGTGGATCGATTTGATCGTGGCGAACGACACGGTGCAGAACTTTTTTTTCAACAATCAGCACAACGGCACGTTTAAGGAAATCGGCGCTCGCTCGGGCGTGGCGTTCGACGCTTATGGGCTGGCGCGCGGCGCGATGGGGATCGACTCGGCGCGGTTCCGGAACGACGACGCGCTGGGCATCGCCATCGGCAATTTCGCAAACGAGATGAACGCGCTCTACGTCTCGCAGCGGGACGCCCTTTTGTTCGCGGACGAAGCGATTACCGAAGGCATGGGACCGGCGAGCCGTTTGCTGCTGAAGTTTGGATTGTTTTTTTTCGATTACGACCTCGATGGGCGGCTGGATGTGCTGACGACGAACGGCCATCTCGAGGAAGAGATCAACAAGGTGCAGCAAAGCCAGCAATATCGGCAGCCGGCGCAATTGTTTTGGAATCGCGGCGCGGCGCGAGGCGTGAGCTTCGTGCCCGTTCCGCCGACGAAGGCCGGCGGCGATTTGTTCCGGCCGATTGTGGGACGCGGCTCGGCGTTCGCGGACATCGATGGCGACGGCGACCTCGATGTTGTGATGACGCAGATCAACGGGCCGCCTCTGTTGTTGCGGAATGATCAGCGGCTGGGGAATAATTGGCTGCGCTTGAAGCTGCTCGGCACTTCGAGCAATCGCGACGCGATTGGGGCCTGGATCAAGGTGCGCGCCGGCAATCACACATTCTCCCGGCAGGTGATGCCGACGCGCAGCTACCTGTCGCAATCGGAACTGCCCGTGACCATTGGTCTCGGGAAGCTGACGAAAGTTGATTCGATCGAGATTGTTTGGCCGCGCGGCGGGACGCAAAAACACAACGTGCCGAAATTGAATACGACGATGACCCTCGTGGAATCTTCAAAGCCGACGCTGTAGTGGCAACGCCTACATTGGTTCGGCAGTTCTTCCGGCTTACAAGGTTCGGCATTTCGATAAGATGGTCCCGCTCTTGTGATGTGAGAGATGAAGGTCGGCTATCCGTCAGGGGAATGGCCGATCCAATGGGGGCGGCCTGCTGTATCGGGTCGCCCCCAACCCGTTTTTACTTATCCTCCAAAAAGCGGACGATGCGCCACAAGATCACGCCGAGCCCGCCAACGACCACAAACGCCATCACGACGCCCTGAGCCACCTCGCCCGAACTGGTGCTGGGCGCGAAGCGCAGTCGATAAAGGTATGAAGCGAACGCGCCCACAAAGAGCAGCAGAGTGAAGACGACGAAGCGACGCCGGGCGCGCGGCGAGGAATGCTCGGCGTCAGTGTTCATGCGCATCGCCATGTCCCAATAAAGCCAGCCCAACGTCGCTCCGATGAGGAACGCGATTACCGTCCACACACCGAGTTGGAAGCGCATGCCTGCGGCGTCGCGGGTAAGCGCCTGGAGCGAGCCGGCCATGAAGCCAAAGGACAGCGCGACCCCAACCCGGGCAAACCGCGACCACCCGCTGCGCGTGTCCATCGTGGCCCAACATCCTTCCGCCACCAGGCAAAAGCAATCCTGCGCTTGCGCGAAACTTCCGTGGGCTGTGGCGTGTCTTTATAGGAGTGTCGATGGTATGGTAGACGCACGTGCGAGCCGATTTTAATTCTAATATGAAGATGCGACGCAGACAATTCCTGAAGAGCGTGGCGCTTTCCGCGGCAGCGGCGCCCTGGGCGATGGCGAACAATTCCGCGGTCCAACTGCCGGATTATCGGGGACCGAATGTGATCATCGTGCGTTTCGGCGGCGGCGTGCGTCGGCGCGAGACGATCGAGCCGCAGCATTCGTACTGCCGATTCTTCCTGAACGAGCTGGTGCCCAGAGGGACGTTTTATCCGCAGATGACGATCGATCAGTTCCAGGACATCAACACCAGCCACGGCGAAGGCACGCTCTACATCGCAACGGGTAAATACGAGAAGTTCAAAGGCGTCGGGGCGAAGATCGGCGACAAGAAATTCCTCGATGCGCGCTTTGAAGCCTCGGTGCCGACGATGTTCGAATATTTACGGGCCGCCTACAACGTGCCCGAGCACCAGACGCTGATCGTGAATAGCGAAGATCGCGGCGACGAGGAGTTTTACAATTTCAGCAATCACCATCTTTATGGGGCGCAATTTAAGTCGAATACACTGTCATTGCGGCGATTCAAGACGTGGGTTTTGCGGAAACAAATCGCGGAGGGAAAGTTCGCCGGCAAGGAAGCCACGAAGAAGCGGCAGGACTTGAGGAAAATGGAGTCGATTGATTATCGCCACGAAGAGACCGACGGGCAGGTGCCGGAGTTGCAGGAATTCTGGGAACGGTGGGCGAGCTATTATGGCGAGAGCGGATTCGTGAATCCGCGCGGCGACCGTTTGCTGACGACGCTGGCTACGCGTGCCATGCGGGAATTGCGGCCGCGGCTAATGATGATCAATTACACCGATCCTGATTACGTGCATTGGGGCAATCCGCATCATTACACGCAGGCGATCTCGATTATCGACCAGGAACTGGAGAAGCTGGACCATGCGGTAAAGAACGATGCGTTCTATTGCGATAACACGGTGTTTGTCATTGTGCCCGATTGCGGGCGCGATTCGAATCCGTATACCGACGTGCCATTTCAGCATCATTTTAATTCGCGCAGCGCGCATGAAATTTTTGCGCTGTTTATCGGGCCAGGGATCGAGGGCGGCGCGATGGTGGACAAATCGGCGGACCAGATCCAGGTCGCGTCGACGATTGGGCGGCTGATGAAAGTGCCCACGCCGCACGCGGACAGCCGCTTGCTCGAGGAGGTGTTCGCTTGATCGAGGTAGCGCCAGTGGAGACACCGATTGCGCAGCCGCAGCGGCGGAGCTTCGCCAGCCGCGTTTGGCGGACCATGGCGTTTTTGTGGAAATTCCTGGTCGGAATGGTGTGCTGCCAGAGTTTGTTGTTCAGCTTTCTGCTCGTTGGATGGACATATCGCTTCATGCAACGCGTAGCTCTGACGTCGTGGTGGAAGCGGAGCCGCTCGACGACGGCATTGCCCGAGTTTCTTGCCAGCCACGAGCACCTCTGCTGGCCGAACTGGATCGTGCACCAAGGTTTTCGCGAGACATTTCGGACGCAGAAGTTCAAAGCGCTGTTTCATTCGCTATGGCTGAACTTCCGATTGGGTGTTGCCGGCGCGTTCAACACGTTTGTGCTTACACTGCCGGGCTGCGCGCTGATGCTGTTTGGCTGGTACGATGGCTGGAACAACTCGTTTAATAAAGGCTACGAGCAGTTTTCGGTTGGGCCGGCGACAAGCTGGGTCGGGATCATGCTTTTCGCCGCGGCGATGCTGTACGTGCCGATGGGGCAAGCGCGTCAGGCGATCTCCGGTGAGTGGCGCGCGTTTTACCAATGGCGGCTGGTGTGGCGACTGGTGCGGTTGCGCTGGCTGCCATCGCTAGGCATCGCGGCCGTGTATGTGCTGGTGTCCTTTCCAATTCTTTTTCTGCGCGCGGGCGCGCCTTACCTGCAGGGCAAAGCCAGCAAACTGAGCGCGGAACAACTGATGGCGCTGCCACATGGACAAGTCGTTCAGTCGCTGAACCGTTATTATTTCTGGTGCGCGTTAATCATCCTGCCGGCATTCGTTTTTCTCCGTTGGCTCGCGGCGCGGAATTACGCTGCGGGCGTGGCGCTCGCTATCAGAAAGGGCATTATCGCGGCATTCGGACTTTCGGATTTCGAACGGGGTGCGCTGGCTCGGCTGAACATGCTCGAAGCTACACCGGCGGCGCCAGGGCACATTCTGCTGCGAGTCGCGGTGCGTATGTGGCGTTTCGGCCTGCGGTCGGCGGCAGTGGCAGCGATCTTTCTTGTGTGGATGATTTACGTTTTCGAACTGTACCTGTGCCAATTCTTTCACTACATCCCCGGCGTGGGCTGGCTGAACCATTGCCTGGTTCAACTCCCGTGGTTCCACTTCATTCCGGGAAAGATTTAGCGGGCCTCGTACTTTAATAGCGGAAGCAAACTCGCGTAATCGTCTGTCCAAAGTCGGACGTCTTTGGCCGTTGGCGTGGCGGCGGCGCTACGGATTAGTTCGTGTTGCAGCAATGCGGGATCACGACAGAGTATCATCCAATCTGAGGCATAGTGCCACGCGACGTCGCCAGACTTGTAGGGAATGTACGCCCATGTAAGGTCATGCTGCTCCGCAAGCTTCCGAACAACGGGTACCAGATCCAAATGCCGATTGGTGATATGGACCGCGAGGCCACCGTTGGGCTTGAGATGACGCAGAAAAATTTCAAACGCCTCGCGGGTCAGTAAGTGCACCGGAACCGAATCACCGCTGAAGGCGTCGAGCACGATGAGATCGTAATTCTGCGGCGGCTCGCGTTCCATGGATAGTCGCGCATCGCCGAGGACGACTTCCACTTTGCCGGTGGCGT
>QHOZ01000058.1:0-3960 GCA_003219495.1 Verrucomicrobiota bacterium
GCCCGCGCTCCTGGCGAAGCTCGTCACCGACAAAAACATTCCGGAGAAGGAGAAAGCCCACTACCTGCGTGCGCTTGACTTCATCAAAGGCCCGGAAAAAGAGGCCGCGCTCGTGGAAATTGCGACGTCGGGGCTGTAAATAGCTTACCAACTATTCAGCACATCGATCATCTGCCGCAGCCGACCGTAATCGCGGCGGTTGAAACCGAAGGCGATGCGCGGCAAATCCAAATAAGCGTTGTCCTCGCGCTCCTCGGGCGTCGGTTCGATGACCTCGATTTTCGGGCCGACGATAATGTCAGCGAAATCTGCGTTGAGTGCGTCCAGTCCGCTCGGCGGAGGCGCATGGTTTAGCCGAATCACCAGCAGTTCCTTCACGAACCGCATCGAATGGTAGTTCCGGTAAAAGCGCGTGATCATCTTTACGGCCTGCTCCGTGTCGTCGCACACGTGGTAGAGATTCAAGTCCTCCGGCGAGATGAAGTGGTTCCGCAGCAAATGCTCGCGAATGTGTTTGTCCCACGTCTTCCAATACGCGCCGCCGGGGCGGTCCATCAGCACCAATGGCATCATGCGGCTCTTCCCCGTCTGCATCAGCGTGAGCGTTTCGTAGCCTTCGTCCAAGGTCCCGAACCCGCCAGGAAAGAGCACGATCGCATCCGAATGGCGGACGAACGTCAGCTTGCGCGTGAAGAAGTACTTAAATGTAATTAATTTTTTATCATGCTGGATGATCGGATTTGCGCTCTGCTCCCACGGCAACCGAATATTCGCGCCAAAACTTTTCTCCAGCCCGGCGCCTTCGTGTCCCGCCTGCATGATTCCCGGACCCGCGCCCGTGATCACCATCCAGCCTTCGTCGGCGATCTTGCGCGCAAAGTCGACCGCCTGCTGGTATTCAGTCTTCGTCGGCAACATCCGGGCCGAGCCGAACATCGTCACCTTGCGGACGTGAGCGTGCGGCGCGAACAACTTGAATGCATAGCGCAACTCGCGGACCGCCGTCTGGATCACCCGCACGTCCCCGCGCGCCTCGACATCCGTGAGCAGCTTAAGCGCGTTCTCGATGACGTCCGCGACGAGGTCTGGGTTCGCTCCGCCTCCCTTATAATCGATCAATTCCTGGATCCGCCGCTTCAGCTCAGGATCCGTCACCGTCTTTTCCGGTCTATCCATACCCAAGTCTATGTATCGGCACCCCGCGACGCAAATTCATCCCGCGAAATTGGGTGTAAATGTGTCCGATCTCCTGAATGAACTGCAAAAGCGAGCTCCGAGTTGATTAGCGTGGCGAAATAAGAGAGGCAAACCGGTTTGGATTATTTGCCTTAATCGTTGAAACCTGCCGGAAGCGTCCTTAAGGTTTTGGCGCCTTGCGGACGGGCGAGACCGTCCGCAGATTAAAGCAATGTTTGAGAACATCGGCGAGATGGTGCTGTTGCTGGGGCGGACGCTCAGGGCGCTCCCGCTGTTGGTTCGGCAACGCAAGAAGGTCTACGAACAATTGTTTGAGATCGGCAATGCCAGCCTGTTGGGCTGTCAGGCGTGATTGGCGGGATGGTGGGTGTCTCGGTCTGCAAGGAGTTAGCCCCCGTGATGATGTCGATCCTGATTGCTGGGCGCATCGGGTCGGCAATGGCGGCCGAGATCGGCTCGATGCGCGCGTACCAGGAAATCGATGCGCTCGTGACGATGAACATCAACCCGATCCATTACCTGGTGCTGCCGCGGATCGTGGCGATTTCGGTAGCGCTGCCGGTGCTGGTGGTGTTCGCGATCCTGGTCGCGTGGTTTGGCGGCGGCATGGTATCAGTCTTCAATCACCGGATCGGGCTGACTTTCCAATCATTTTTCACGAACCTGCGCAATGTGGTTGATGTTGGCGATGTGATGAACGGGTTATTCAAGACGTTCGTCTTCGCGGTAGTGATCGGGACGGTTTCCTGCCATCATGGCCTCTCGACCATCGGCGGTCCGCGCGGCATTGGCCGCTCGGTAACCAAGGCGGTGGTAAATTCGATCGTTCTGATTTTAATTCTGGATTATTTCCTCACGCGCTTCCTGCTGTATTTTGATATCAGATGAGCGAACCGGCTCCAGCGACAGCGACCCAAAGTGTGCGGGTGGAGGTGATCGGGTTGAAGAAGAGCTTCGACGGCCGGCAGGTCTTGAAGGGCATCAGCTTTACGGTCGAGCGCGGCGAAATCTTTGTTATCATGGGCCCGAGCGGGTCGGGCAAGAGCGTGCTCCTGAAGCACATCATCGGCCTGGAAACGCCGGACGAAGGTGAGATTCTCATCGAGGGCGAAGCGATCAAGAATCCCGAGGTGCTGGCCAAATATCGCATGGCGCTGGTGTTTCAATCCGGAGCGCTGTTGAATTCGTTGAGCGTGGGAGAAAACGTCGGCTTGTATTTGAGCGAGCATCGGCTGAAAAAACCGCACGAAATTGATCGCATCGTGACGGAGAAGCTCGACTTCCTGGGCCTCAAGGGGGTGAAGGATCGGTCGCCCGGCGAGTTGTCCGGCGGGATGAAGAAACGCGTCGCGATTGCGCGCGCGCTGGTGATCGAACCGCAACTGATCCTTTACGATGAGCCCACCAGCGAGCTCGACCCGCTCACGACCATTACTATCGGCGAGGAAATTCTGAATTTGAAACGGCGTATTCAGGTCACATCCCTTGTCGTGTCGCACGACCGGGACCTTGCGTTCGGCGTGGCGAACCGCATTGCGATGATGCACGAAGGACAGATCATTGCGATTGGCACGCCCGAAGAGGTGCGGCGCAACACCGATCCGCGCGTGCAACGATTTTTGACGGCAGACTTCAATCCAGACAGAATTCGTGAACCAGAGGAACACCTATGAAAAACACATTGGAAACGCGGCTGGGCATCTTTTTCGCGCTGGCGCTGATCGTAGCAGTGATCATCCTGGAGATGGTTGGCGCGGCGGACTTTTTTAAGAAGGGCTATCTCGTCAATTGCACGTTCAAGAACGTACAGGAACTCAAGAAGGGCGACCCTGTGAAAATGGCCGGCGTGGAGATCGGGCGTGTCGAAAACATCCGGCTGATGGACACGCAGGCGCGCGTGACAATGAAGATCGAAGGGAAGTACCAACTGCACACCGACAGTAAGGCGACGATCAAGTTCGCGGGTTTGATGGGCCAGAACTTCATTTCGATTGAGGGCGGCACTTCGGTCGCGCCGCGGATCGAGCCCAACGGCGTGATGGAGTCGGGATCACAGCCGGACTTGAGCGAATTGATGGCGAAGCTGCAGAACGTGGCCTCAGGCGTGGAAGGGTTGACGAAGAGTTTCAGCGCCGAAAACCTGAGCACCTTGATCGGCCCCATGAACGACTTTTTGCGCCAGAACAGCACGAACCTGACGGCGATCCTCAGCAACACCGCGAATGTGACGCTGCAAATTTCGCAGGGACGCGGGACGATGGGCAAGCTGATCTATGACGAAGCGCTGTATAACACGACCATGGCGACGATCAGTTCGCTGCAGGCGGCGGGCAGCCAGGCGCAAGGCTTCCTCGCGGATGCACGCGGGATGCTCGGCAAGGCGAGCGGCGTGATGGACGATATCAGCACCGGGCACGGTACGGTTGGGCGGCTGTTTAAAGAGGATACGCTTTACGTGCAGACCACGGATGCCATGGACAGCCTGAAGCAAATTCTAGAGAAGATAAACCGCGGCCAGGGCACGGTCGGCAAGCTCATCAACGACGAAACCTTCCTGAAGAATGCGCGGATGACGTTGCAGAAGGTGGACAAAGCGACAGAGGGGTTGGAGGACCAGGGGCCGCTCAGCGTGCTAGGCATTGCGGTGAACAATTTGTTTTAAATCACAAGCTCCGTAGGAGACGACGTAAGGAGTCTCTAATCAAGTCAGAGACTCCTTACGTCGTCTCCTACGGGTTATTGAGGGAATTGGCTTAGCCCAGG
>QHOZ01000058.1:4059-4483 GCA_003219495.1 Verrucomicrobiota bacterium
CGCGAGATTCGGATCGAGGATATTGTTCCAGACGCGAACGATTTCGGCTTCGACGCGGCGCTGATCCAGCCGCAACGTCTTCAGAACCGCGGGAAGGACGCTGTCCATTGCCTTCGCGGGATTTGCGGCGCATTTTTCTGCCAGCGTAAGGTCGACGCGGCGCCATTCCGCGAGGACCTGCTCGCGGGGCTTCAGTGGCTCCGGGCCACGTGCCGGCATGAATCGCGGCGGGCGTCTCACGAACGGGAGAATAACTTCACGGCGCGAAACGGCGCAAGTATTTCACCGCGACGTTGAAGTCTTTCGGCCATGGGGCTTCGATGGCGACTTCGTTGCCGGTGATTGGATGAGGGATTCGAAGCTGCTCGGCATGGAGCGCCGTCGTCGCGATCAGTGGCCGTTCTTTCTGCCCTTCCTTGAGGCG
>QHOZ01000233.1 GCA_003219495.1 Verrucomicrobiota bacterium
CGTGCGCGAGCTGGATCACGTGATCGAAAGGGCGGTGTTGATGGCGCGCGGATCGCAGATTAAGGCAGCCGATCTTGGCCTAACGACTGCTGGCGGAGAATCGAAGAGCCTCGAAGACATGAGCCTGGAAGAAGTGGAAGCATTCCTGATCAAAAAAGCGCTCGCGCGTAACAACGGGAATGCGCGCAAAGCGGCGGAGTCGCTCGGCCTGAGTAGGAGCGCATTTTATCGCAGACTTCAGCAATACGGCCTCTGATGCCACGTAAACCGAAAGATCGACATCGGTTTTCGCACGAATCCAAGCTGACGTGGTTGATCTTCGGCGCGATCGCGCCGGCGACAATCATCGCGTTGTCGATCCTGTGGTTCGGCGGGTTCAGCGCAAAAGTGCAATGGACGCTCACGATCGTGATTTTGGTTTTCACGCTTGGATTTATTTCGGCCGCGCGGGATCACGTCATCCATCCGCTGCAAACGATGAGCAATCTGCTCGCGGCGTTGCGCGAAGGCGATTACTCGATTCGTGCTCGCGGTGCGCGCGGGGATGACGCGCTCGGCGAAGTTTTGCTCGAAGTGAACACGCTCGGTGAAACGCTGCGCGTGCAACGCCTCGGCGCGTTCGAAGCGACCGCGCTGCTGCGCACGATCATGGCTGAGATCGACGTCGCGGTTTTCACATTCGATCCCGATCGGCGTTTACGTCTGGTGAATCGCGCGGGCGAAAATCTTCTCGGCCAGCCGATCGACAAATTGCTCGGGCGCACGGCGCGAGATCTCGGAATCGACGCGACCTTCGATGTCGATGAAGACGAGCCGTTGACCTTGTCATTTCCGGGCGGCTCGGGTCGTTGGGGCGTGCGGCGGAGCACCTTTCGCGAACGCGGGCTGCCGCACGAACTTTTGGTGCTCACGGATTTGAGTCGCACGTTGCGCGAGGAAGAGCGTCGCGCCTGGCAACGAATCGTCCGAGTGCTCGGTCACGAAATGAACAACTCGCTCGCGCCGATCAAATCCCTCGCGGGAAGTTTGGAAACATTGCTGCGCCGCGAACCGATGCCGCGGGATTGGAAAGACGACGCGGAGAGCGGATTGAAATCGATCGCGGCGCGTGCGGAATCGTTGAGCCGATTCATGCAGGCGTATACGCGACTCGCGAAACTTCCGCCGCCGCAAATGGAAGATGTCGATCTTGGCGAGCTGGTGCAGCGCGTGGTGAATCTCGAGCCGCGCCTGAAAGTCCAAATTATTTCCGGCCCGAAGGTGCAAATTAGCGCAGACGCCGCGCAGATCGAGCAGGTGCTGATCAATCTCATTCACAATGCGGTCGACGCCGCGCTCGAGACGAACGGGGCGGTGACGATTCGCTGGCGGGAGGCGGGCGATTGCGTGGAAGTGGTGATCCGTGACGAGGGTCAGGGAATTATGAATCCGTCGAACTTGTTCGTGCCGTTTTTCACGACGAAGCCGGAAGGATCCGGGATCGGACTAACCTTGAGCCGCCAAATCGCGGAAGCGCACAGCGGCACGTTGAGCTTAACGAATCGGAAAGATCGCGTGGGAGCGGAAGCGGTGCTGCGATTGCCGAAATAGCTTGTCATCCTGAGCGCAAGCGAAGGACCGCACATAAACTTCGCGGAGCACGATGACAGCATTGCGTGACACAGACTCCGAGTGTGAGGTCCCTCACATTCGTTCGGGATGACAGAAATTTTCGTCCCGAAATCGGGACAGCATTGTCCCACAAGCGAAGCACTTCGCGGTCCGCGAAAAAATCGCGAATAAGTTTTATTCACTGAGCATCAGCGACTTAGAACTTTGTTTTTAGCCGTGGCACGGCCATTGCAATAGGGATCTGTGACAATGAAAAAACTTTTGAATCCAATGAGCAGCCAGACCGCTTCTCATTAGAGACGAAAGGGGAAAGAAAATATTTTATGAAACCAACGACCCTGACCAACAAAGAAAACGCGCGGAAGTTCCCGTTCGTTGAATATCAATATCAAGCTTCGAGCCTGGAAGATTTGCCCGGACGCTGCGCAAAATTGTCGAGCTCATTTCGCGACATCAGCCGCGATTACTTCGACAAGGAAGACAACAAAGACTTCGTGAGCAATGCCGCGATCTTTTTCGCGATGCTCGCGTCGGCCTTGATTCCAATCGCCGCCGGCGCTTCGGAAGTGATCCACTTGGTTCGCGTGTTGCCCGGATTTTAATCGCACCGTGACACCTCAACCCCAACCAGAAGACCACACCATCGTGCGCCCGAGCGGTTTCACGTCTAGCCTTTCATCGATGGACGTTCCCAGAGAAGGCGTGGCCGCGAAGAAGCGCAAACGCCGGATCATCATAATCGCCGGCGGCGCGCTCGCTTTAATTTTGGCGACGTTTCTCCTCTCGCGATTAAAACCGGCCGCTCCGAGCGTGGATCGCTCGAGTGTTTGGATCGACACTGTGAAGCGCGGCCCGATGGTGCGACAAGTTCGTGGCCTCGGCACATTAGTTCCGGAAGAATTTCGTTGGCTGCCAGCGACGACGGAAGCCAGCGTCGAGAAAATTTTGATCTGGCCGGGAACAAAAGTCGAAGCCGGTGACGTTATACTAGAGTTGACCAGCCCGGAATTAGAACAGACGGCCAGCGAAGCGGTGTCGAAAGCAAAGGGGGCGGAGGCCGAGTTTGCGACGACGCGTGCGACGTTGCAGCGCGAACTACTCGAGCAAGAATCGAAAACCGCCACGGCCCATTCAGCCTATGAACAGGCGAAGATGGAGCGGCAAACGAACGACCAGTTGGCGAAGAACGGACTCGTGGCCGAACTGGTCTACAAGACTTCGAAGATCAAAGAAGAAGAACTTCAGAAGAGCGACGAGATCGAATCAAAGCGGCTCGCGTTTTCGCGCGATTCAATTGAGCCGCAGCTCGCCTCCCAACAGGCCGCGGTCGATCAAGCAAACCAGCTTGCGAAGTTAAAATCGAACCAGGTTGAAGCGCTGCACGTGAAAGCTGGAATGTCCGGCGTGTTGCAAGCGTTGCCGGTGCAAGTCGGCCAGCGTGTAAAGCCGGGGGATAATCTCGCGCGCGTCGCCGATCCCTCGAACTTGAAAGCGCAAATCAAAATCGCGGAGACGCAGGCGAAAGATATTCAGCCGAATCAGCAGGCAACGATCGACACTCGCAACGGCGTTGTGAAAGGTCATGTGAAACGCATCGATCCCGCGGTCGAGCAGGGAACGGTTACGGTAGATGTGGCGTTCGATGAAGAATTGCCGAAAGGCGCGCGTCCGGATTTGAGCGTCGATGGAACGATCGAGCTCGAGCGTCTCGATAATGTCGTGTTCGTCGGCCGGCCGGCGTTTGGACAGGAAAATAATACCGTCGGCATGTTCAAACTCGTGCCCGGCAGCAACGACGCCGTGCGCACGCCGGTGAAACTGGGCAAGAGCTCAGTCAACACGATCGAGATCTTGAGCGGTCTCAATCCCGGCGACCAAGTGATTCTCTCGGATACGAGCGCGTGGGATTCCCACGAACGGATTCGACTCAACTAAAAACCTAAACCCTATGACCACTACCTCACCCGATCCTCAAACTACATCGCGCAAGAACGGTTCGACGCCTTTGATCCGGCTCGACTCCGTGACCAAAGTGTTTCTCACTGACGAAGTCGAGACGCACGCGCTCTCCGGAATCCATCTCGATATTCGCGATGGCGAATACATTTCAATCGCCGGCCCGTCGGGCTGCGGCAAGTCGACGCTATTGTCGATCCTTGGCCTGCTCGACACGCCGTCGAACGGAAGTTACGCGCTCAAAGGCACCGAGGTTGCGAATCTTTCGTTCGCCGACCGCGCGCGCATCCGAAATCGCGAGATCGGTTTCATTTTCCAAAGCTTCAACTTGATCGGAGATCTCACCGTTTTCGAAAACGTTGAGCTGCCATTGACTTATCGCGGCATGGGCGCGGGCGAACGGAAGACGTTGGTCACGCAGGCCCTCGATCGCGTGGGCATGGCG
>QHOZ01000060.1:0-15978 GCA_003219495.1 Verrucomicrobiota bacterium
CACAATCTACTAAATCACGAGCTATCAGCTTGTGGGAAACGGTTCGCTTGGTTCAGAATATGAGCCCCCCGGATGGATCGTACATTCTACGTCTACATGATGACCAATCGCACTCGAGTTGTTCTTTACACCGGCGTTACAAACAGTCTTAGCAGTCGACTTTGGTTTCATGCAAATGTCGGCGCGAAATCATTTACGAAGCGTTATAGAATCGATCGCCTTGTTTATTTCGAGGAATTCGATAGTCCAAGCGACGCCATCGCGCGCGAAAAGGAAATCAAGAAGGGCGCAGAGAAAAGAAGAATGCGCTGGTAGAGAGTTCCAATCCGACGTGGGATGATCTTCGATCGCAGTTGTACATTGCGTGACTAATCGGTTTGTGGGAGGTCCCTCACATTCGTTCGGGATGACAGCACTAAAGTTTTTGTGCTGTCATGCTTGGCAAATTTGACGGGACGCGGTTGACTGCATTTGTATCAACATGCAGCGCGATTCGTTTGTTCACCTCCACCTTCACACCGAGTATTCGCTGCTCGATGGCGCGGTGCGGATGCGCGAGCTGATGAAGAGAGCGGCCGAGTTCAAAATGCCTGCCGTCGCGGTGACCGATCACGGAAATCTTTTCGGCGCGATCGAATTTTATCAGGAAGCAACACGCGCCGGGATCAAGCCGATCATGGGTTGCGAGGCCTACATCGCGCCGCGATCGCACAAGGAGAAGGGGAGCTCGATGCGCGAATCGGCCTATCACTTCACCTTGCTGGCGCAAAGCGACATCGGTTATCGCAATTTGGTCAAACTGATCTCGACCGCGCATCTCGATGGATTTCATTACCGGCCGCGGATCGACAAAGAGCTGCTCTCGCAACATCGCGAAGGTTTAATCGGCCTGAGCGGCTGTCTGGCAGGCGAAGTGAACTCCGCGCTCCAGGCGAACAATGTTCAAAAAGCGACCGCGGCGGCGGCGGAGTATCGCGACATTCTCGGCGCGGAAAACTTTTTCATCGAGTTACACGATCACGGGATGGAAGAACAAAAATGGTGCAACGCGGTGCTGCCAAAGATCGCGAAAGATCTCGGCGTCGGTCTGGTGGCAGCGAACGACGTTCATTTTCTGCGCCGCGACGATCATGACGCGCATGACGTGATGCTTTGCATCGGTACGGGTAAAATGGTCGCGGACGAAAGCCGGATGAAATACGCGCCGGAATTGTATTTCAAATCGCCGGACGAAATGCGCGAGCTGTTCAAAGATTATCCCGAGGCGATTTCAAAAAAGCTCGCGATTGGCGAGCGCTGCAATGTCACGATCGAGTTCGGGAAATCGAAATATCCGGAGTACACCGTGCCGGAGGGTTACACGCGCGAAAGTTATTTGCGCGAGCTTTGCCATAAAGGTCTCGAAGATCGCTACGGTGAGCGCGCCAAGATCGACAATCAATTGCGCGAACGTCTCGCCTACGAGCTCGGCGTGCTCGAGAAGACAGGGCTCGTCAGTTACATCCTGATCGTCTGGGATTTCATTCACTTCGCGAAAGGTCGCGGAATTCCGGTTGGGCCCGGTCGTGGGTCAGCCGCTGGCTCGATCGTTGCCTACGTTTTGGGAATCACCGACATCGATCCGCTCCAGTTCGGATTGGTCTTCGAGCGCTTCCTCAATCCCGATCGCGTGTCGCCGCCGGATATCGATGTCGATTTTTGTGAAGCGCGACGCGGGGAAGTTTTGGAATACGTCCGGCAAAAGTACGGCGAACGTCGCGTCGCGCAGATCATCACGTTTGGAAAGTTGAAAGCGAAGAGCGTGGTGCGCGATGTCGGCCGCGTGATGGGTCTGCCTTATCGCGACGCGGATCGCATCGCGAAGATGATTCCGAACGAGTTGGGAATCACGCTCGACTCCGCCGCGGAAAAAAATTCCGAGCTCAAACGCGCGATCGCCACCGAACCGCAGACGAAACAGCTTTTCGAGTACGCGAAAATTTTGGAAGGCCTTTCACGTAATGCGGGTGTGCACGCGGCCGGCGTTGTCATCGCGGATCGCGACTTGTCGGAATACATCCCGCTCTGTCGCGACACGAAAGGCAACGACGTGATCAGCCAGTATCCGATGGGGCCGTTGAACGATCTCGGATTGCTGAAGATGGATTTTCTCGGGCTGAAAACGCTGACCGTGATTGAGGACACGCTGGTGTTAATTCATAAACGCGAGCCGGAGTTTTCGTTGAAGAACATTCCGCTCGACGACAAGGAGACGTTCGATGTCTACAACCGCGGCGAAACGGTCGGCCTTTTCCAAATGGAATCGGGCGGAATGACTTCGACCGCGAAACAATTCGAAGTGCAGAAGATCGACGACATCATCGCGTTGATCGCGCTTTACCGGCCGGGTCCGATGGATCTCATCGGCGATTACATCAAGCGCAAGAAGGGCCTCACGAAAATCCGCTACGAGCATCCGTTGCTCGAAGAAATCTGCGCCGACACCTACGGGGTGATGATTTATCAGGAGCAGGTGATGGCGGCGGCAAGCAAGCTCGCTGGGTATTCGCTCGCGCAAGGCGATCTGTTGCGCCGCGCGATGGGGAAAAAGGACAAGGAGAAAATGGCGAAGGAGCGCAAGAACTTCATCGAAGGTTGCGCGAGCACGAACAAAATTCCCGAGAAGAAAGCGAATTCGATATTCGATTTGCTCGAAAAATTCGCCGGCTACGGATTCAACAAGAGCCACAGCGCGGCTTACGGGCTAATCAGTTATCACACCGCGTATTTGAAATCGCATTATTCGGTCGAGTTCATGGCCGGGTTGCTGAGCAACGAAATCAACAACACCGACAAGATCTCGGTGTTCGTCGGCGAGTGTAAGCGAATGGGCATCGCGATTCTGCCGCCGGATATTAATAAGAGCGCGCTCAAGTTCACTCCGGAAGAGCACGATGGGAAAATCGCGATCCGTTACGGGCTGGCCGCGATCAAGAACGTCGGCGAAGCCGCGATGCAAATGTCGATCGAAGAACGCGCGCGGGCAGGAGACTACATCTCGCTCGAGGATTTTTGCGGTCGAATCGGAACGCGTATCGCGAATCGAAAGATGCTGGAAAGTTTGATCAAGGCCGGCGCATTCGATTTTGTCGGACGGGATCGCGCGGAACTGTTCGCCTGCATCGATGATTCGCTTTCCTGCGCGGCCGCGGCATTGCGCGATCGCACCGTCGGTCAGGTTTCGTTGTTCGATGAGGAAACGCACGCGGCGACAACAAGGACGCGGGTTGTCACGCCTTGGGCCGATCACGAGAAACTTTCCTACGAGAAAGAACTGCTCGGATTTTACGTGAGCGGCCATCCGCTCGACGCGTATGCGGAGATTTTCGTGGGCAAAAGTTATCAACCGATCACTTCACTCAGCGAAATGGAGGATCGCGCGCAGTTCCGAATCGCCGGCGTAATCGTTCAGGTGGAGAAAAAGTTCACGCGCAAAGATGGAAAACCATTCGCGGTGATTTGGCTCGAGGATCGCACCGCGACATTGGAGATCGTTGTTTGGAATGATGTGTTCGTCACCGTTTCGAGTTTGCTCGAGCCCGGGCGCGTTGTGGAAGTGCGCGGCGCAATCGACAATCGCGGTGATGCATTGCGGGCGACTGCCCAAAAGGTGCGAGTCCCGAGCGCGGCGAAAACGAATGGCGCGGCAAACGGAAACGGAGGATCGCCGCGCCAAGGCGAGCCGGCGCTTCTTTTGCAATTTTCACAAAGCGCGACGAGCGCGGAGTTGCGCGAAGTGCGCGAAATTCTCGCGAGCTCGCCGGGGCAACGTCGCGTTCAACTTCTCTTTGATCGCCCGAGCGGCGAACCATTGCGGATGGATGCGGGAGCGGATTTGCGCGTCGAGCTAACGGACGATCTCCAACAAAGACTCATGCGCTGGCTCGTGACGAGCAAGTCGGATCGGCGCGATCTCGATTCGGCGGCCTAACGACTACGCGCGCGCTTGCGCGGTTTTTCCGGCGTTGGCTGCGGACGTGGATGGACACTGAAGGTGAACACCTCGCCGGATGAAGTTGCAGAAGTGCAAAAATGGAACTCGCGCGTCAACGGACCGACCATTGCGGCAACGGCGGAGGTTCCAAGCTCGGTCAAACCCATTTTCCAACTATTGCCAAATAAATCGCCGCGCAACTCAACCTGCTGCACGGTCGGGGCGAGCGTCACCTCAATCGGCTCAATTTGAATTCCGCGAACGCAATCCTGCACGCTCGTCGTCGTATCGAACAGCGGCACAGCGCTGGAAATTTTTATCGAAACGTCATTGGTGTTGCGAAAATCCAAATCGCCCTTGAGTGAAAGATCGACATCCTTCGCGGCAGCATTCAAGAATTCAAGCGCGCCGTGCTCGCCATTGAACGTGATTCGGGCGCTGGCGCGGTTCAGATCGAGCGGCGCATTTTGGAGAACGCCGTTGAGCAACTGGAGTTCGCCGTTGATGCTCGGATGCTGCAAATTTTGCGTGACAGACAGCGTCCCGCTCAAAATTCCCTCGTTGAAAATCGCGGGATGGAAAAACTGGGGCGCGCTTGCGAGAACGACGGCCGGGAATTGAATTGCCATTTCCAAGGGCCGAGCCGGCAAGTGTGAAAACGCTATGCGCGTCCCACGCGCTCGACGCGATCTGCGCGTTGAGCTGTGCCGGAATCGCCGCTTTTGCGCCGGCGCGCTCGAGCGGAAAATATTCCGCGGCGTCAGCGACCTTCGCCTCAATCGTCCCGACGTAATCGTTTGCGTGCGCGATGTCGATCTTGCCCTGAGCGCGGAGGAAATCTTTTTTGCGCACGACTTCGAACTGCTCGAGCTCGAGCGCGTCGGTTTTCAGATTTATTTTCGCGTTGAACTTGTCGATCTGGCGTTTGAAGAGCGAGAGCGAAGTTCCGCTCGCGGTGAGAAAGCCGCCGAGCTTTCGCTGGCCGGCGTTCAGTGTTCCTTCGATCGCAATCGTTCCGGCAAAGGTTTTTGGCGCAGCGCCGAAGAGTTCGGCGAATTGTCCGAGATCGTTAATCTTGCCAAGAATTTGCCCGCGAAAATCCGGATTGAGCCAGTCGGCCGATTTCGATGGAATCGCGCCTTCACCGCTCATGGTGAGCTCGTTCTGGCGTTGCTTGATGTAAAGCTGCTGGAGCTGGATCTGGCGGTTGTAAAAAACGGCGCCGAGCATGATCACGTCCGCGGCGCGGTTGCGCCAGCTCAAGCCGTTGAGCTCGGTCCAAACCGACGCGGTGCCGCTCATCGGATCGCGGGGATCGCCGCGGAAAGTAAAATTGCAGGCGCGAAGCGAGCCGCCGAGCTGATCGGTGAAGCCGAGCGCTTCTGAAGTTCGCGTGAGCGAAATGTCGTTCGCGCTACCGGCCAGATTCCAGGCGGAACGTTTGCCGGACCACTCGTTGGAAATGCTGCCGCGAATTTTTCCGCCGAACACGTCGAGATCGAATTGAAGATCGGCGCGCTCAGCATCGAGATGTGAGAGATCGATTGTTAACGATTGCAAATCGAGGCCGCCGGCAAGATTCAATCCGCCGATGGTCAAACGATTGTCCCGCCATTTTGTTGCCCCGCGCAGTTGCGAAAATTTTTGCCGAATCAGCGGCGACACGATTGTGAACTCGCCAGCGGTGAAGCGACCGGACTCAATCTGGCTTGCCGAGACAGACGCATTCAACAGGAGCACGACCGTCGGCCCATTTTCGACGCGCAAATCCAGATGGCTGACGTCGAAATTCGCGGGCAACAATTTCTGCAGAGCGCGCCAGTCAAATGCGTTCGATCGCGCGGTGCCGGAAAAATCGCGCCGAATCTCCGCGCGTGCGGCTTTGATCGACATCGCACGGATGCCGTCAGCGCGGCCGGTGAGGATGCTGACCAGACGCGGGTGGAGAATGATTTGCTCGGTATGAATGTCGATTTGTGTCGCGGAACCGCTCTCGTTCGTGATGTGCAAATGATCGATGGCGATTGGCCGTAGAAACGGCGCCGAGATTTTTCCGTGGTCGATTTTCAACTGTTGATGATGAGCCTGCCAGCGCAGCCACAAGTGCAAGCCGTTGGAAATCGCAAAAGGGGCCAGGACGACCGCGCCGATCGCCAGCACGATTAAGGCGAGGGCAATTAAGAGCAGCCTATTTTTCCGCATCCGCGCTTCTGCTTTACCGGCAAATCGATTTCACGCAAAGCCGCTAATTGTTAACGATTCGTGACGGGCGATTCGGCGCTCAGGTCGGTGAAGACGAGCTTCACCGGCTGGCGCGCGTGCACGCGCTTGTTGAGTTGGCGCTGCAATTCCTGTTCGGCTTCAGTGGGCAACTCCACCTCCATCGCCTGTTTCCTCGCCATGTCTGGAAGCTGCGCGAGCTCATTTTCCAAATCGGCGCCGGTGACCTTGTTCCAAAGGCCGTTCTCGAGCGCGAGCACGTCGACGTGTTTTTCTTCGACATCGAGAATCGCCGCGTGCGGCAAGCGAATGAGAATTTCGTCGGGGCGAACATTTACCGCAACATCCTGGCGCAAATCGAATCCGGCTTTCACCAGAAATGTCCCGCTCAGCTTGATGCGCTTTGAGCTTCCAGCCCAGCTGTGTTGGAATTCCCGTTTGACCTTTAGTTGTCGCTCGAGGACGGCGAGCTCCGCCGTCGGCGTGGCTGCGTCGACGATCGTGCGATTGTTAATCGTGATGCGCGGCTGCAAATGCGCGATGTCGATGAAAGCGGAGCGAAGATCCCGGCCGAGCCGCTCGATGTCTTCGGTGCCCTGGCCAATCGTCCGCGCCGGCCATGTTTCCATTCGCCAGAAAACGAAAACCCCAGCCGCGGTGAGGATTAGCACCACGAGCGTGGCGGCAATCGGCCATGAAACGCGGGCGCGCAATTCGGAGTTCTTCATCAGCGTTCGACGTTGAGAGTTGGGCGTTTGCTTCAATTCACCCCAAAAAAGTACCGCCCCCCACGCCCGATGGGCGTGAAGGGCGGCTGTTCCCCCCAGAACAATCTTCCAAAATCTGCGACAGCTAGTAAGCGAGCTTGATCAATGCCGCAACAAAAATTTGCGAAAATTATACCGGATTTCTTCCGAATAGCACTGGAAAAAGAACGTCGAAAATTATTTGCAGACCTAGTGGATTCATTCGAAGCGGCTTGCACTTGCGGACCCTTCGCATGCGCGGTTTAGTTTTCTATGAGGAATTTGGGTTCAAAAAAGCCAACCAACCTCGCGGGGTCGCTTTTAGTCGCGCATCCGAACATGCTGGACCCGAATTTTCGCCGGACGGTGCTCTTCATTTCGGCGCACGATCCCGAGGACGGCGCGATTGGCGTGATCATTAATCGGCCGCTCGAAAAAAACGTGGCTGATCTGGTGAGCGAGACGCCACCCGAAAATCTGGCTGACGTTCCCGTTTTCTTTGGGGGTCCGGTTGGAAACAATCAGCTGATGCTCGCGGCCTTCGAATGGCACAAAGAAGAAGGATTGAAATTAAGTCAACATTCGCTCGAGACGGATGAAGCGATGATCACAGACAATGCGCCTCCGGTGTTCGCATTTCTCGGCTACGCGGGTTGGAGCGCCGGACAATTGGAAGCAGAGATGAAACAGAAAGCATGGATCGTTCGCAAGCCGAGTCGCTCGGCGCTGAAGTCCGAGAAGCTTTCGCGGCTCTGGTTCGACATCATGAACGCTCTCGGTCCTTGGTATCGCATGCTCGCCGCCGCTCCGGACGATCCGTCACTCAACTGAGTGATCAGTGGCCAGTGATCAGTGATCAGAAAAGCGCTGGGCATTGCCTTTTTATCTTGTCACTGGTCACTTATCACTGGTCACTTCCTTAAATGATCATCGGTGTTCCCAAAGAAATTAAAGAGCAGGAGCAGCGCGTTGCGCTATTGCCGTCCGCAGTCGAGCAATTGACCAAGCGCAACCACACCGTGCTCGTGGAAAAAAGCGCCGGGCTCGGCTCCGGTTATCCCGACGAACATTACACGAAAGCCGGCGCGCAGATTGTCGATCTTGCGAAGGACGTTTGGGCCAAGGCGGAAATGATCGTGAAAGTAAAGGAACCGTTGCCGGCGGAATTTCCGCTTCTTCGAAAAGGGCAGATTCTTTTTACCTATCTTCATCTCGCCGCGAGCAAACCGCTCACGGAAGCGTTGCTGAAGTCGGGCGTCATCGGCATTGCCTACGAAACGATTCAGGTGAACAACCGTCTGCCGTTGCTCGAACCGATGAGCGAAGTCGCGGGGCGAATGTCGGTGGTGATGGGCGCGAGTTATCTTGCAAAATACAATGGGGGCAGCGGCGTCCTGCTCGGTGGCGTGCCGGGCGTCAGACCCGGACGAGTTGTCGTGGTCGGCGGCGGAACTTCCGGAGTGAACGCGATGCGGATGGCGAAAGGACTCGGCGCGGATGTCACGATTCTGGACATCGATGTGGAGCGGTTACGCTTTCTCGATCTTGCGATCGAAGGTTTGCAGACGCTTTATTCGAGCGACGCGAATCTGAACGAACTGATGCCCGAATGCGATTTGCTCATTGGCGCGGTGCTGTTGCCGGGCGCGAAGGCGCCAAAGCTGGTCACGCGCGCGATGTTGCGGAAAATGAAACCGGGCTCGGTCCTGGTCGATATTGCGATCGATCAAGGTGGCTGCGCGGAAACCTCGCGGCCGACCACGCATATGCAGCCCACTTACGTTGAAGAAAACGTGATTCACTATTGCGTGGCCAACATGCCCGCGGCCTACGCGCGCACTTCAACACAGGCGCTTACCAACGTGACTTACCGTTATGTGCAGTTGCTGGCGGATCGCGGCCTGGACGAGGCCTGCAAGAAGCAGCCCGCTTTGGCGGGTGGAATAAATACCCGTGATGGGAAGCTGACCTGCCAGGCGGTGGCCGAGGCGCACGGGATGAAATACGAGGCGCCGCTGTAAATCGCACAGCCGAAAAGGATTCTTGCTGCGAATCAGCATTGAACCCATCATTTAACTATGAAGCGATTAATCTGCATTCTAGCTGGCGCCGCGCTGCTCGCGGCTTGTGAACAAAAGACTGAGACCGTGGCACCGGCAGCATCACCATCTGGGAGCACATCGGAATCAACCACCACCACCACAACAACCTCGAGTAGTCCATCCGCAACACCTTAAATAATTCCAACCCTACCTCCGTCCAAATACCACATGAAAAAATATATCTGCCTTTTAATGGGAGCCGCGTTGCTCGCGGCTTGTGAGCAAAAAGACACCACCGTCACCAATCCGCCCGGCGAGAAAAAAGAAAGCAACACCACGATTGTGAAGGAATCGCCAGCGCCCTCGACCAAAACCGAGAGCAAGACCGATATCAACGTCAATACTTCGCCCTCGCCTTAAAGAGCGACGCGAGTTGGTTATTCGCAAAGTCTTTCGTCCCGCATTCACGCGGGGCGAAAGACTTTTGCTTGTACGTGAGCGTGCGTAGCTGCCGATGTTCTCATCGACAGTTCTAATTTAGATCTGCCGCCGGAGATCGTGACAGCTACAATTGCCGCGAAATGACGCAGCAAAGGTTTGCATTCCCAAAAAGTCGGCGGCTCACGCGCTCGGACGAATTTGAGAATGTGAAAGAGAACGGCCGCGCCGAGCACGGTCGTTTCATATTGGTGAGTGTGCTCAAAACTGACGACAACGTTCCATTTCGCGCCGGATTCATTACCTCGCGCGCGGTGGGTTCGGCGGTGAAACGCAATCGCGTTCGGCGCCGTTTGCGGGAGATCGTGCGCAAACACCAGTTGGAAATCGTTCGCGGAATTTGGGTCGTCACGATCGCGCGCCGCAGCGCAACCACCGCGACGCATCAGCAATTGGAAGCTGAGTGGTTGCGTCTGGCCAACCGCGCTTCTATTCTAGCCGCTTGATGCGCGGACTCATTCGCATTTTAATCCGGCTTTATCAGCTGACGCTCTCGCCAATTCTGACGGCGCTCGGCGGGCCGGGCTCCGGTTGTCGATTTCACCCGACTTGCTCCGAATATTTTCTGAAAGCGGTGGAGAGCCATGGCGCGCGCCGTGGCAGCTGGCTCGGGTTGAAACGAATCGGACGTTGTCATCCGTGGGGCGGTTCCGGCGACGATCCGGTTCCTGCGGCGGACAGGTGTGCGTGATTTCGCAAAAAGGATTTTATGGATCGAACCGCATGGGCTGCCATTTCGTTTTGCGTCATCGCTTTGGTGGCGTGGGAATGGTGGCTCGCCAAACAAGCGCCGCCCCGCCGCGTTCCCGCGACCGCCGTCCTCTCGCCGACGCCCTCTGCTGCGGTAGCCTCGAGTAGTCCGGGTTCGTCCGCTTCAACGAGTCCGGCGGCAACAGGATCTGTTTCTCCTGCAGTTTCGGGCGCGGCACCCGCACCGAGCGTTGCGCCGGCAGCGCCGACTTTCGCCGAAAAAACTGAAACACTGCGGAATGACGACGTCGAGATTCGCCTAACGAATCGCGGCGGCGGAATTGCCGAAGCGGTGTTGCTAAATCACCTCGCGCCAGACGGTGAGCGCGTGATGCTCAGGTCTAAAAGCGAAACGCCTATCGGCGCGATGATCGAAAAACCCGACGCGCCAAACCTGGATGAATTCACGCTTGCTCGCGATTCCGATGGCGGAGTCAAAGGCGAGCGCACGGCGGACAACGTGACGGTCCGCAAAAAGTTTTTCTTTCCGCCGAGCAAGGAGAAAAAAGACAACTTTCTTGTTGAGATGGATGTCGATCTTGTGAACGGCGGTGCGCAGCCGTACTCAAATCCTGGTTATTACATTTCGCTTGGTGCAGCGGCGCCGGTTCATCCGAAAGATTATCCCTATTATACGCGGCTGGTTTGGTGCATCGATGGCAAAGCCAAAGGGACCGACGTGAATTGGTTTGGCGGCGGTAACGGGCTCTTCGGAATCGGTGCACGCGCGCCGCAGCCGTTTTATCAGCAGGATCTCACCAACGTGGACTGGGCGGCGGTGAGCGATCAGTTCTTCACTACGCTCATCGCGCCGTTGACCGCCAAGAGCAACGGCGTTTGGGGGAAACGTTTGGATATTTTGCCGGAACAAAAGATTTACGGAATTCTGGGGGCTCTTCGCATGCCGGGTTTCCAGTTACCGCCCGGTCAAACGTATAGTGCCAGGTTCCAAATCTGGGCCGGTCCAAAAATTTATCACCGTCTCGCGCGACTCGATCACAACGAGGGCGAGATCATGGATTTCGGCATGTTCAAAATCGTCAGCCAATTTCTCCTCAACTTTTTGAATTGGCTGAACGGTTTCATCGGCTCGTACGGGTGGTCGATTCTCGCGCTCACCGCGATCATCAAGGTCGTGCTCTGGCCGTTGCAGAACAAAGCGAACTACTCGATGCGCCGGATGTCGCTGCTGAATCCGAAAATTCAAGAGCTGCGCGACAAATACAAAGACGATCCGACGAAGATGAATCAGGAGGTGATGAAGCTCTACAAAGATTACGGGGTCAATCCGGTCGGCGGTTGTTTGCCGATGATGATTCAAATCCCGATCTTCTTCGGCTTGTTCAAAATGCTCGGACAAGCGGTCGAGTTGCGGAATGCCTCGTTCTTTTGGGTGAAGGATTTGTCGCAACCGGACACCGTCGCGCATTTGCCGGCGCTTGGCTGGCCGGTGAACATTATTCCGCTTTGCATGGCCGCGACTCAAATCTGGCTGATGGCGATGACGCCGAAGACAGGCGACGCGACGCAGCGCCGCGTCATGATGTTCACCCCGCTGATCTTTTTGTTTATCTGCTACAATTTCGCGGCCGCTTTGGCATTGTATTACACCGCGCAAAACCTTTTCAGCATCGTGCAATTCTATTATAACAAAAGACAACCGATGCCGACGCTGGAGAAGCGGGTCGCGCCGGGGAAACGAAAATGATGACGCCGAAAGAACTGCTCGATACGATCCTTGGTTATCTCGGCTTCGTCGTCGAGATCGAGGAATCGCAAAACGAGGCCGGCAGTCTCGTGCTGCAAATTTACATGGAGGAGAGCCAGAGCTTGATCGGTCGTGATGGCGAAACGCTCGAAGCGCTTCAATTTTTGTTGAATCGTCTGATTCAGGCCAAGGACAAAGACGCGCCGAAGGTCGTCGTCGATTGCGAAATGTATCGTTCAATGCGGGAGGATCGGATCGTGCAGCGTGTTCGTGGATTGGCTGAACGTGTGCGCGCGACTGGCCGCTCATTGCAGCTCGAGCCGATGAATTCCTACGAACGCCGGATCGTGCACAACGCTTTCAAGGACGATCCCGACATCGCAACCTGGAGCCCTTCGGATTCCGCGCGGATCAAACAAATCACCTTGCTCAAGCGCCAAGGGCAAAAAGAGACAGCGCAAAAGGAAACCGCGCAAAAAGAGTAGCGGCGGCGCTCTCTCGCTACAAATTCCGCGCCGCTTCTTTGGTTTCGCCGCGCTTCACTTCCGGCCGCCAGCGAAATTTTTTCAACAACGGATTGGGTTTCTGTTCCACGGCGTCGGCAATGATCTCGCCCAACACTGGCGCGAATTTGAAACCGTGACCGCAATCGCCGGTGGCGACGATCACGTTCGGTCGCTCCGGATCCGGCGCGATCCAAAAATCGCCGTCGTTGGTGTCGCAATACATGCAGATTCGCGAGTGAACGATCGGCGCGTCGAACAGCTCCGGCATTGTCGTTCTTAAGAACGTGCGCAACGCGACCTCGTCGTTCGCCGTGACCGCGCGCTTCTCCGAATCGGGCGACATTTCGCGGCCAGCTCCGTGATTCGCGATTTTCACCACGCCCTGGTTCATTGGAAATCCGTAATAACCCGTCTTCGAAATATCGGCGCCGAAAAATGGCAATCGCTCCGGACGGAAAAAGCTCGGCTGCTTCGGTCGCAAATGGAAAACCGGATGGCCGGTTGCGCGCAAAAATTCCGCTGTTTCCGGCAAAGCGTACGGTGTCCACGCGCCGGTTGCCATCACGACTGCGTCTCCGTGGATGCGATGTCGATCTTTCAGGACGATTCCCGCGACGCGGTCGTCCTGTTCGTCGAGTCCGGCAAACTGTGCGTGCTCGCGCAATTCGACCCCGCGCGAGCGCGCATAGTCGAGCAAAGTCGCCACCACCTTGCCGCTCTCAACATAACCGGCTTCCGGATCGAAGAAGCCGTCTCGGAATCGCTCTTCTGCGAAAGCGGGAAAGCGATTGTGAAACGTAAATTCATCGAAGCGCTCGATTTTGTGGTCGCGTTTTTCAAGCACCCGCGCGCTTTCGTATTCGAAATCGCCCGGCTGCATTCTTTTTTCGCAAACAAAGAGCACGCCGATCTCGTGATAAAGCTGAACCCCGAACTTCGTGTTCCATTCGCGCCAGATCGGAATGCAACGTTCAGCCAACGCCGTGTACTCCTCGTCCGGTCCGTAAGCCGCGCGCACCGCTTTGCTGATATCGGTGGAAGCGGCGAGGGGATGCGGCAACGGCCCGGGATCGACCAGCATCACGCGATGTCCGCGTTTTTTTAATTCAATCGCGGCGGTGACGCCGTTAATTCCCGCACCGACAACGATGATCGTCACAAAATAAATTCGCGCGGCGATGATCAATCAGCGCTCGCGATTTTGCCGGAATATTCCCGAATGCGTTTCAGCTCGGCGCGCCACGACGCGTCTGCTTTCGCTGTCTGCGCCGCCAGTTGAGTGTAAAGACGCTGCGCGGTTGGTTTGTCACCGCTTTGTTCCGCGGCGAGCGCCGCGCCATACAATCCTCTGAATCGGCCGGGATAAATCTTCAGCTCCGCTTGAAACTCTTGCCCCGCGTCTCTTGCGCGGTTGACCTCCAGCAGCAGACTGCCGAGTTGTTCGCGGACCGGAACGAGCGCGCCGGGCGAGACTGGATGTTTTCCGAGAATATCTTCCGCGTCCGCAGCGCGTCGAAGCAATTGGATCGCTTCTTCCGTTTTGCCTTCGGCTTGCGCAATCCACGCCGACGCCGCCTGCATTTGAAGATCGAGATGTTGTTTAAAGTAATCGAACTTCGGATCGTTCGTCGCGTCGCGTAAGTGCTGCATGCGCGTGATCGCGCTTCGCGCGCCCTCCAAATCGTTCGTGTGCGCGCGCCCGAGCGCGTGCGCGTATTCGATCAACGCTTCCATGAATGGAAACGTGGACCAATGCGGCACGTTTGGAATTCCCAACGTCGCGGCGCTTTTCCAATCGTTGCGCTCGAGCGCATAGCGCGCCGGCATTGAGGCGAGGGCGTAAGCGCCGCTAAATTCTAACTCGGGATTCGTCTTACGGACCGTCGCGGCAAAATCGACAATCTCTTTGGCTTTGTTGTCCTGCGCTTCCTGCAAATACGAATAGACCAGGTAATCGAGCGCATGAAGCTCTTCTGCTTCCGTCGCATCGCGCTGCCGCAATTTTGCGTAGGCGCGGGACGCTTCGGCGGACGCGCGATTCGATTCAATCGCTTCGTTCCACATTCCGAGCCGCGTGAAAATGTGCGACGGCATATGCAACGCGTGCGGCACCCACGGCGCGATTGACGCGTAGCTTTTCGCGGCTGGAAGCGCGCGCTCGGCGAATTGAGGATAATCGTAAGCGTGGATCAGATAGTGAACGACGCCGGGATGATTCGGATTTTGTTTCCAAAGCTTTTCGAAAAGCGCCGCGGCCTCGAGTTGCTTCGATAACGTCGTGTCGGCCGGCGTTGCGTATCCGGACGAGAGCACTGCGAATGCATAGAACGCTTCCACTTCGAAGTCGTTCGGGAAGTTTTCGTAAAGCTGGCGCATCGCTTTTTCGTAAGCGACAACGCGGTCGCGCGGACCAACCGGCCCGTGACACGACTGGCCGGTTGCGGCCGGCGCGGAAGTCTCGGGAGTATTGTAGTAAACATTCAACGCGTTGATGAAACCGCGTTCGCGCTCCGTTTTCGCACCGAGCTTCAACGCAAGCGCGATTGCGCTCTTGCCGGCGCTCATTTCATCGGGGCGCGGAGGTGTCCAAATCGGATGCCACCACGTCATCGCGATTCCCCATTGCGCCATCGCGCATTTGGAATCTTGCTCGGCCACGGAGGTAAACGCGCGCCGCGCTTCCTCATAAAAGAAAGAGTGCAACAACGCGACGCCGCGATTGAACTCCGGCTGCGCCGCCGCGCTGCATGAAATTGGAAAATCAACTTTGCCTGCCCCGCGCAAATCGCCGGGCGTTGGATTCGTTGCTGCGCCGAGTTCTACAGCAGCCGTCAGAAGCGAAACAAATAGCAAATCCGACCGACGCATCTTTAAAACTCTCATCAGCGCGGTGAGGCGGCAAATTGGAAAACGATCTTGCCGCTGCGTTTGTTTCGCATCGCATGCTCGACCGCGGCTTTTGCTTCATCGATCGAGTAAATTTTTTCCACCGGGGTTTTCAAAAGCCCGCGCTTTGCCATTTCAAAAATCGGATTGAACGCGGCCATTCGTTCCTGCGGTGTGGCTTCGTCATACCACTTGTTGATCCAAATTCCGCGGAAGCGCAGATCTTTGAAAATAAGCAGCCCGGTCGGAATTTTCAGGGGCTGCAAGCTCATCGCGCCAAAACTGACGAGCGTTCCGCCGAAGGCGAGACAGTTCGCAATTCGCAGCGCGCTATCGCCGCCGACCGAATTCAATCCCAACCCAATCTGGGCGCCGTTGGTAGCCGCTTTGACTTCGTCTCGGAGTTTTTCGTTATCAACGAGAACGACATCCCCGCCCGCCGCGCGCAATTCGTCGATCAATTCCGCGCGCCGGACGACGTTCACCGTTTTGAATCCGAGCTCGTGTGCAATTTCAATTACTGCGCGACCGGCGCCGGAGTTCGCAGCGTTTTGAATGACCCAATCGCCGGGGGCAAGATCGACATATCCATGCAGCAGTCGCCACGCAGTCAGTGGATTGATCTTCAACATCGACGCGTGCACCGCAT
>QHOZ01000060.1:15989-22543 GCA_003219495.1 Verrucomicrobiota bacterium
TGCCGAGATTGTGCGGCAAAATCACGAGCGAACCCTTTGCGATCGCCGTCGCATTCGCGCCCGCTTCAACGACCACGCCCGCGCCTTCCATTCCTGGGACCGCCGGGATTTCGCGGCGACCGGGATATTTTCCTTCGATTGCGTTGATGTCGGCCGGATTGACCGGTGCCGCGCGCATTTCGACCACCACTTCGTCCGCGCCCGCTTTCGGCCACGGCTCGGTTTTTATTTGTAGAACGTCCGCCGGTTTTCCGTGCGTTTCGTAAACAACAACCTTAATAGTCTCGCTCATCGATGAATTCGGCGTCGCATCCTCAACCGACTGCGAGAAGTCTGCAAACCGGCGCACGCCTCGCGCTCATCGGTTTGTTTGTGAACATTGCGTTCGCGATCATCAAGATTCTTGGCGGAGTTTTCGGCAACGCTTACGCGTTGATTGCTGACGGAATGGAATCCGTGCTCGATGTCGCCGGTTCGCTTGTGATTTGGGGCGGACTACGGTTCGCGGCGCGGCCGCCGGACGCCACTCACCCTTACGGTCACGGCAAGGCCGAACCGCTCACTGCCGTTTTCGTTGCGTGCATTGTCTTGCTCGCGGCGGTCGGAATCGCAATCGAAAGCGCGCGCACGATGTTTTTAGCGCATTCAGAGCCGGCGAAATTCACGCTGCTTATTTTGCTGAGTGTTGTCGTCGTGAAGGAATCGCTTTTTCGTTACGTCTTGCGTTTCGGGCGCGCCGCCGAAAGCATGGCGATCGAAGGCGATGCCTGGCGTCATCGCGCGGACGTTTTGAGTTCAATCGCCGCGTTCATTGGAATTTCAATCGCACTGATCGGCGGCGAGAAATGGCGGAGCGCGGACAATTGGGCGGCGATTTTTGTGTGCTTTGTCATCGGCGGTATTGGCGTTCGACTGTTGCGTCCCGCGCTTTACGAAATTCTCGATACTGCGCCGCGCGGGGAGATCGTCAATCAAGTCCGCGCATCGGCCGCCTCGGTTCCCGGTGTTGTGCAGATCGATAAGAGCTTTGTCCGGAAAATGGGACTCAGCTTCTATGTCGATCTTCACGTGGAAGTGGATGGAAATATTTCCGTTCGCGAAGGGCATGACATCGCGCACGAAGTGAAGCGCGCCATTCAAAAAGGCGATCCGCGGATTGCCGATGTGCTCGTCCACATCGAGCCGGCGAAAAATCTGTAGGTGACGCCGCTAACGTCTCGATTGGGAAGCAAACTGCTTCCCCTACAGTTTTCGAATCAGCGTCACGATTGCGTCGGTCAGCTTCGTGCGTGCGCCTGCGATTGCGCGGCCGAACCGCATAAGCCGGGGAATCGCCGCGGGCTCTCTTAATATATAGGCGAGCAGCCGCCCGTAGTTGGCGCGCTGACGTTCAATGTCGAACAAGATCGACATCGGTGCCGGAAATGGCTCGCTCGGAGAATCGCTGATTGCGCGCAGGGAAATTAATCGAATGTCGTGCGCATCGCACGCAGCGGCGATCCCACCCGTTTCCATATCCACCGCGGTTGCGCCGGAAGCGCGCGCGATCTCATTTCGTTCATCGATTGAATCGACGATCGATGTCGACGTGAACAGTTTTGCGCGCCGCGCGTGCTCTTTGGACAAAATTTGCGCTGCCTGTGCGGTCAACTGAGGATCCGAGAAATTCTCCGCGAGAATCAAATCGCCGGTGTGCAATTCATTGGTCACCGCGCCGGCGAATCCTGCGCTGATAATAAAATCCGGCCGCGCCTTGTGAACGAGAAGCTCGAGCCGCTCACTGCAATGTTTCGCGCCCACTCCGGTATGCACGATCGCGAGTTCACGGTTAGCGATCTCGCCAAAGATCAATTCGCCGGCGCGATGCTTCGAATTGAGCGCGCGGAGCAGGTCCGAACTTTCCGACCGTAACGCGAAAGTGATGCCGATCATTGCGCGCTGACGATGCGCACCTGAAGAATAGTTTTTTCGCCAGAGGCCGGCGGCGGCGGTGATTCGGTGCCGCCAATTTTCTTCATCGCTGCGCGAAACTCATCCAATCGCCCGCTTGGAATTTCGGCGAAGATCAAAATACCATGCTCGTCGGCCAAACCTTTCGTGCCAGTACCGCCGAAGGCTGTTGCTTGATCGACAATTGTATTCGCGAGCGCGTTTTGTTTGGCGAGCGGTGCGATGAACTTGATCTCTTCAACGTCCAGACTCGGGGTCGGCAAAGCGACTGCTGCGGTGCGCGCCAAAGTTTGCGCCAGATCGGTGCGATTTCGTTCGATGCTGCTTTGTTTCTGTTTCTTGTCTCGCATAAAGCCGATCGCGTAAATCCCGAAGAGCACGTTCATGAATACGAGAAGGGCGAACGCGATTCCGACCCGGCGCGCGAGCACTGCGCCGCGCTGTTGCACCGCCGGATCATCGGCTCCGACGATTTCACGCGAAGCAGATCCCGAGTCGCGCATTTCCGAATGAATCCCCCTCGCGACGCGGAGTTCCTGTCGCAGCTCCGCGTTCGACATCAATTGTTCTTCCAACTGAGAACGCTCAGTGGCCGACAATTTGCCGTCCAAATAATCGAAGAGCTTGTCCGGATTCATTTCAGCTTCCGACAATCGTGGCGCGAGGCAGGCCCGCCCGCAATCACGAGATTTCGTAGCCGATCGGTTTGAACTTGTAATTGTTCGACATCTCCGCCGAGCACGCGGTCAAGGCGACGACCAAATCCATTTCCGCGCGCAGCACGATTGCCTCGCCCGCCTTCGAGCGCGGCGGCAAGATCGACAACTTCCCGTCCGGCGCGACCTCCACGTTCATGAAAATGTTGAACGTGGTCGGAATCGAATCCCGTGCGATATCGAAATCGGCGAGCGCTTTGGATAAGTTCTCCAGACAGCTCGGATGATAATTTTTTTCGCGATAGATGATCTGGAACGTTTCCGGGCTGCATGGCGTCAGTAAAAAATCGTGACGGCCGACATCATCTGCGACAATTGTCATCATCGGTCGACTGCGATTTGAGTAGAGAATGTGGCCGGTCGTCAGATAAATGCTGTTCGCGTAATCGATGCTCCGACCCGACGAAAGCCATTCGGATTTATCGTCGCGAGCGAACGCGACGAAATCCGCCACCTGCTCGCCTTCAAGATCGACAACGCGTAAAGATTGACCTTTGCGGAATTCGAATGCGGTGCCGGTTTGGGGTTTTAGTATCTGCATCTTCCTCTACCTCTTCCTCTGAACTTCTTAATTAGAGCGAAGACGAAAAGGAAGAGGAAGCGAAAGAGATTCAGTGTCCGAACGGACATTTCGCCGTTTCCGGAAAAGGCGCCACCCAATTCCGCGCAACTTCGCGTCCGGAATATTGACGCGCTTCCGACTGGTCGCCGAAGTCGCTCAGCATTGGATTGATGCTGCCTTGAAGAGCGACCTCACGCGCGCGGATTGCCTCCTGCATCCGTTTCCATTTTTGCTCGGTGCGCAGTCGTTCGAATTGCTCGTGCGGATTGAAGACCAAGGTCGGCCAAGGAAAACGCCGCGAGGATCGCGAGCTGTTCGCGTGCAATCCGATCACGTACAACGCTTCACCGGCAAAGCTGAATGAGAAACGCGCATTGGTGGGATCGGCGCTTACTCTTTCGCTCCACTTCGACCGGTCAACCTCGTGAAGTCGCCGCAGTTGAAGCCACAAGCAGGTTTCAAATTCTGTCTCCGTTAGATCGAGCGGGCGAGCAAACATCGCCACGAAACTCGGAAATTTGTTGATCCTCGCCGAACGCGCGAAATCACGAAGCGCTTCGGACAGACTTTCGGTCGCTTCCCTCGTTCCCATCTCGTCGAATTCCGCGATTCGAATCGCGTCCTCATTCAAGGCCGCTTTTGCCCCAAGACACGTAAATTCCGGGCGCATTATTAGTTTGCGAAACGCCGTCTGCGCTTCGGCCGAGAAATGATTGTCCCTGGAAATCCCTTTCATCCCGTAAATACTTCGCGCTTCGACCGCGCGATAGCCGTCTTCCCGGCCCGATTTGCGCTTTTCGCTGGGGCGGTGGAGGTAATGCGTCGTGGGTGAAAGCGGTCAAGGGAATTCCCAGCGGGGAAACTGGCGTCGCCGCGCTTTGATCGCGCTGGGGATTCTGGTCGGGCTTTTCCTAATTTTCCACCGGCCGGTACTTCTCGGTGTCGCTCATCGGATCGCGCTTCATTACGCGACGAAAGAAAATCTCAAACTCGAGTTCCAGCTCGGCGGGACCATCTTCACCAATCTGACTGTTCGCAATTTGCACGCGACTGCGATTGGTTCGAGCGACGTCGAGTCGATCGATGTCGATCTTGCGCGCATCGATTACGGGTTGATCACGCTGTTGCGTCACGGAATTTCGACCGCGATCAAAAATGCAGATGTGCATTCAGCGCGGATCGTGATGAATCCGGCCCGGGCTCCATTGCGGCCGCGTCCGCCGAATCCGGAAAAGAAAATCGAGCTGCCGGATATTTTCCCGGCACGCCTTCACATCGCAGACGCGACGATCATTGTTCGCAATCGTCCGCACGATTTTGTCGCGGAACATGTCTCGGTTGATCTGGGCTCGAAACGTTCCGGGCAGATTAAAGTGGCCAAGCTCCAACTGGTCGGCGCTCAGACCTGGGTGAATCTGTCGGCGCCCGCGACCTATGTGAACCGGAACCTTGTCGTGCACGATCTCGTGCTGGCGGACAACGAGCGCTTTCGCACGCTCAACTTCGATGCCTCGCAAATCAGCGAGCGAAGGCTGGCGATCAATTTCGATTACGAGATCGCGGACGGACATCTTTCCGGTGCGATGCTTTTGCGAGAAGCGCAGTCTTCACTCGACACGAAAGTCAGCCTCCGCGGAACGAAAATTCCGGTGGATGCGATCAACAAATTCGCCGCCTTGCCTGAAGGGTGGATGAACGGCCAGTTCGAAAAGTTGGATGTCGATCTTCGCGGTTTGCTGACTTCGCCGGCGACTTGGTACGGAAACGTGGACGCGGAAGTAAGCAATTTTCGGCAGGAGCAAACCGCATTCGACCATGGAATTTTCAAGTTCATTGCGAAAAACGGCGTCGCGACGCTGCAATCGGCCGAGATCACGAAGGACAAAAATCAAATTCATCTGCGCGGGGCGACTGAGTTGCCCCGGAATATTGAAGATCTCGATCGCGCCCCGGGAACTTACTTTCTGACTGCGAGTCTTCCCGATCTGGAGCAAGTCACGGCGGCGTTTCCGCAGAAAATCAGCGGCTCGGCCGAAGTCACCGGAAAACTGAACATCAGGAACGCAATCGTGAATGGCGATTTCGTGATGACCTCGCCAAACGTCGGATTTTCCAGTGGCCGCTCGGCAAACTTAAAAGCGGCGGTGAAGTTTTCGAAAAAAGTTCCGCCGGCGAAATCGGACAAACCGTGGTTTGCCGATTTCGTTTCGGACGTCACGTTGACCGCTTCCGATATTCGCTTCCGCGATTTCGTCGCCGATTCGGTGGAAGGATCGCTCCATGTTAAAGATGATGAGGTCACGGTTGATCGATTGGCTGTTACGCGAAAACAAAACCAATTTGCGGTGAGCGGTCAGTATCGGTTGCCGAAAGATTTCCAGGACGCGGACCAGCAATCGGGGAAGATCGACATCTCGTTCAACGCGCCGCAGCTGGCGGATTGCTGGAAGCCGGAGTCGCCCGACAAAGTTTCCGGGCCGCTCCAAGCCGCCGGCCAGATCGAGTGGAAAAAAGGAATCGCGAACGGCCAGTTATCGATTTTCGGCGCCAACCTTCGCATGCGCGATCTCGTTTTCGTTCAACTCGACTCGCAGTGCGTCATTTCAAACAATGTTGTTTATCTCAACGACCTCAGCGCGAACCTGACCGGAAACGATTTCTTCAGCGGCAGCGGGATTGTCGATCTTGGCGAACAACATCATTACAGCGGTAAATTCCGCGCAAACATTTCTGACCTTTCGAAATTGCAGCCGTTGCTGCGCACGTTTGGAAATAAAAACGAGCTGGCCGGTTCCTTCAGGCTGGATTGGGAAGGGAGCGGTGACGCGGCGAAGTTCAAAAATTCCGGACAGCTGCATCTAGCCTTGGACAAGGGCCGCTACGGCAGCGCGCGCTCGTTGCAAGCGACCGCGGATGCGACCTACTCGCCCGAAGGTCTCGATGTTCCGACAATTTTCCTGCGCAGCGATAAAATGGATTTCCAGGCGATCGCGCATGCGAAAGGCGAGACACTCGAGATCAGCAAGATCCAGCTTGATCAAGGCCAGGCGAAATATGCCGGCGGTTACATTTCCATTCCGTTCGTGTGGAAAAATCTCGGAACAGATCGGCCGCTGCTGCCGTCGAACGGAAAAGTGCAAGCGATCTTTCAATCGGAGAATCTCGACATCAAAAAACTTTTCCAAGACGTCGGAGTGCAACCAGCGGCGTCGGGATTGTTGAATGTGAAACTGGACGCGCACGGGACGCTCGCCGATTTGGACGCGCGGCTGGACGTTCAGATGCGCGATTTGCGCAGCCCGAATTTGCCGAAGTTCGAGCCGGCG
>QHOZ01000061.1:0-1892 GCA_003219495.1 Verrucomicrobiota bacterium
ATCAACCCATCTTCCTGGAAAACGCCGGCGATCTTGTTCCAGTTTTGGCGATAGGCGGCTTTCTCTTTCGAGAGGACAACCATGCCCTCGTCGTTCTCGAGCCGCTCGAGCAACACGTCGACTTCATCGCCGACTTCCAAATTCTCCACGTCCTCAAATTCGCTGATGGAAATGACGCCTTCGGATTTGTATCCGATATCGACCAGCACTTCGCGCGGTCGCACTTCCAAAATGCGTCCTTTAACGATCGAGCCCTCCCGGAAATCCGGCATCGGCTTCGACATGACATCCTGCATTTGAACCATAATTAAATAGAGGCTCCTAGGGCCTGTTCGCCCCCGAACTTTCAGGGGAAAGTTTCCGAGGCGCGAACCGCGGAAAACGGGACGCCACACTAGGCGTTTTCCCGGGGCTGGTCAACTGCCCGCCGCGCGCCTTGTTGAGCCTCTCGCGGTTCTCTCCATATTTATAAGACGATGTCGATCTTGCGAATACTTGCCGCCGTCGCGCTGGTCGCTCTGACCGTTAGCGTCCGGGCTCAGGACGATCTCGACAGGAGGCTCGTCAATAATTCTCCGGAGCAAAAAGTACGCGATGCGATCAAGGCGCCCGAGGTCAGCGTCGTTCATCTTTGGGCGCCGTGGTGCTCGAATTGCCAGGCGGAATTAAAGGAAGGCGGCTGGTTGAAGGTCGTCAAAGCGAATCCACAGGTGAAATTCTATTTCGTCTCGGTTTGGAACGATGGCGGCGACGGGAAAGCGATGCTGGCGAAATTTCAAATCGCCGATCAGCCGAACGTGACGATCCTCGCCGATCCCGGCCCGCGTCGCGGCGACAACAAGATCAAACAATTCGTCGGCATGCCGCTTTCGTGGATTCCAACGACGTGGGTTTATAAAGAAGGCGATCTTCGTTATGCACTGAACTACGGCGAAGTGCGTTTCAATGTGCTCCAGCAATTTTTGGAAGACAGCAAGAACGAATGGTCACACAAGGGCGAACCCAAACTGCCTGAATGACGACGGCGACGCTTTCGCTCAACGGTTCGAAAACAAAATTCCGTCTCGCCGGCGGCGCTCAGCCGTTGATTTTGCTGCCGGTCCACGTGAACGATCGCGGACCGTTTGAGTTCATTCTCGATACCGGCGCGGGAACTTCGTTGCTTTCCAACGAACTCGCGCAACAGCTCGAGATAAAAACGATCGGTTCAAAGGAAGGCCAAACCGCGGGCGGCAAGATTTCGGTTTCGCTCGCCAAGGCAGATTCGTTTGCGGTGGGCGAAACTAAACTGCACGATGTCGATGTTGGAATTGTCGATCTTTCGCAAATCGCGAACGCGATCGGCGCGAAAATCGACGGCGATCTCGGCTACAATTTCCTGAAACATTTTCGCGTCACGATCAATTATCGCGATTGCGAGCTTCGGTTGGAGGATCCGAGGCGCGTGGAAAGTTTCGCGCACGGCGCGCAAACCGAAATTCCGATTCGGCTCGCGAGTCCGGCGAAGCCGCTCATTCTCGTAAATGTTTACGCAAATGGCGGCGGACCGTTTGAATTCGCGATCGACACCGGAACATCGACAACCGCGATTACTCCCGACCTCGTAAAACAAGATTTACGCGCGGGCTTGCTGCAGTCATTTCAGCTCGGCGGCGCTAAGATCGACAACATGCCCGTGGTGGTTGCCGATTTCTTTGAAATGTTGAGCGCGGCCGTTGGCGCGAAGCTCGACGGTATCGTCGGTTACAATTTTCTCCGTAATTACAAAGTCGTGATCGACTATCCGGGCGAAAATCTGCAATTATTTTAGGCATGCTCGAAGTTCCGACTGTTGTGACAGCTGGCAAAAGGCCGCCGGCCATTTTGTCGATGATCGGCGAGACGCCGCTGGT
>QHOZ01000061.1:2162-6934 GCA_003219495.1 Verrucomicrobiota bacterium
ATGTCGCCGCTCGATTGACGCAGGAAATTCCGGGCGCGTTTTATGTGAATCAATTTGGTAATCCGGCGAATCCACTTACGCACGAGCGCAGCACAGGCCCCGAAATTTGGGAACAAATGCGGCACGATGTCGATGCAATCGTCGTCGGCGTTGGTTCCGGCGGAACGTTGACCGGTCTCGGGCGATTTTTTAATCGAGTGAAGCCGCGGCGCGGAATCGAAATGGTCCTGGCCGACCCGACCGGCTCCGTGTTGTTCGAGTACGTGAAGACCGGAAAAATGGTGGAGGCCGGAAGTTGGGCGGTTGAAGGCATCGGCGAGGATTTCATTCCGGACATCGCCGATATGTCGCTCGTCACTGAAGCGTACGAGATCGACGACGAAGAAAGTTTCTCAACGGCGCGCGAGCTTTTGCGGAAAGAAGGAATCTTTGGTGGATCTTCAACCGGAACGCTGCTGGCGGGAGCGCTCCGCTACTGTCGCGCGCAGCAACACAAGAAGCGCGTCGTGAGTTTGGTGCCGGACACGGGCAACAAATATCTCTCAAAGATGTTCAACGATTTCTGGATGGCGGAGCAGGGGTTTCTTCAACGCCAGCCGCAGGGCGATCTCAGCGATCTGATCTCGCACCGATATGAAAAGGGCGAAGTCATCACCGTCGGACCGAGCGATAGTTTGCTCACCGCTTACAAACGAATGCGCGGCTCGGATGTCTCGCAATTGCCGGTCCTCGATCAACGCGGGCGCGCGGTCGGCCTCATCGATGAGTCGGACATTCTCGTGAAGGTCCATCGCGATTCTACGCGCTTCAACGATCCGGTGCAGAATGCAATGACGGACAAATTGGAAACACTTCCGCCAACGGCCAAGATCAACGACTTGCTCGGAGTGTTCGATCGCGGTCGCGTCGCGATCGTGATGGAAGGCGAGAGATTCGTCGGCCTGATTACGCGAACGGACCTGCTCTCGTATCTGCGCCGGCACATGCCGAAATCGGCCGCGCCGGTTGAGCGCGAGTATTCGTAAAATCGCGCCGCGCGATTACATTTGTCTCGAATGAAGAAACAGAAAGACTTCGCCACTCGCGCGATTCACGCCGGCCAGGAACCCGACCCGACGACGGGCGCGATCATGACGCCGATTTACGCGACGTCGACTTACGTTCAGGAAAGTCCGGGCAAACACAAAGGCTACGATTATTCGCGCTCGATCAATCCGACCCGGCTCGCTTACGAAAAGTGCATCGCCGATCTCGAGAGCGGCACGCGCGGTTTCGCATTCGCCTCCGGGCTCGCCGCGATGGCGACGACTTTGGAATTAATCGAGAGCGGTTCACACATTATCGTGAGCGACGATCTTTACGGCGGCACGTTTCGTTTGTTCGACAAAGTTCGGAAACAATCCGCCGGCCTCGAATTCACTTATGTCGATCTAACGGACGCGTCGCGCTTCGAGAAGGCAATCAAGGAAAACACGCGAATGGTTTGGATCGAGACGCCAAGCAATCCACTTCTCAAAATCATCGACCTGGAAGCAATCGCGAAGATCGCGCGCGAACACAAAATTCTTTCCGTGTCCGATAACACCTTCGCGACGCCTTGGATTCAACGGCCGCTCGAGTTCGGATTTGATCTCGTTGTTCACTCGGCGACGAAATATCTGAACGGACATTCCGACATGATCGGCGGGTGCGCGGTGGTCGGTGACAACAAGGAGCTCGGAGATCGAATGTGGTTCCTGCAAAATTCCGTCGGCGCGATTCAAGGCGCGTTCGACAGTTTTCTCGTGCTGCGAACTTTGAAAACGCTCGCGCTGCGTATGGAACGTCATTGTGCGAACGCGCTCGAGCTCGCGCGCTGGCTCGAAGAACAACCGCAAGTCGAGAAGGTGATGTATCCCGGATTGAAATCGCATCCACAGCACGATCTCGCGCGCACGCAGATGCGCGGCTTCGGCGGAATGGTCACGATCGTTTTGAAAACTGATCTGGCCGGAACAAAACGCTTTCTCGAGAACACGCATCTCTTCTCGCTCGCGGAAAGTTTGGGCGGCGTGGAAAGCTTGATCAATCATCCCGCGCTGATGACGCATGCGTCGGTGCCGAAAGAAAAACGCGACAAGCTCGGCGTTGGCGATTCGCTCGTTCGCATCTCCGTCGGCGTCGAAGACCTCCGAGACTTGATCGACGATCTCCAATTCGCTTTCGAAGCGATTTGAAATCGGTGGCGGTGCTGTGCCGCGGCGTCTAAGTTTCCCGCTTCATGGGCAGCACCTTAGGCCAGCTCTTTCGGATCACGACGTTCGGTGAATCGCACGGCGGCGGCATCGGTGCGGTGATCGACGGTTGCCCCCCGAAGATCGACATTTCGGAAATGGAGATTCAGCGCGAGCTTGATCGGCGTCGCCCGGGCCAAAGCAAAATCACCACGCAACGCAAAGAAGAAGATCGCTGTGAGATTTTGTCCGGCGTGTTTGAAGGCAAAACGCTCGGCACGCCAATCGGAATTCTTGTTCGCAACAAGGACGCGCGCCCGGAGGATTACGCCGCAATCTCGAAAACTTTTCGTCCGTCCCACGCCGATTTCACTTACGAGGCGAAATACGGAATCCGAAACTGGCAGGGCGGGGGGCGCGCTTCGGCGCGGGAAACGATCGGGCGCGTCGCGGCCGGCGCAATTGCCCGGAAAATTTTGGGAACGTTCTATCCGAAGATCGACATCGTCGCGTATGTGGCGCAAATCCACGAGCTCGCCGCGAAGATCGACAAGTCGAAGGTGAAAATGAGCGACGTTGATGCGAATATTGTTCGTTGTCCGGACAAGGCGGCGGCGAAGAAGATGATTGCGTTGATTGAGAAAACTCGCGCCGATGGCGATTCGTTGGGCGGGGTGATCGAATGCGTCGTGCGAAATGCGCCGGTGGGTCTTGGCGAGCCAGTCTTCGACAAGCTCGAGGCCGATCTCGCAAAAGCAATGCTTAGTTTGCCGGCGACAAAAGGTTTTGAGATCGGCTCGGGATTTTCCGCGACGCGCATGCGTGGATCGGAGCATAACGACGCCTTTGAAACGCGCGGCGGTAGAGTTCGCACAACGACAAATTTTTCCGGTGGAATTCAGGGTGGAATTTCGAACGGCGAGGAAATTTATTTCAGGGTCGCGTTTAAACCGACTGCGACGATCGCGCGCGAGCAAAAGACCCTGACCGCATCGCGCAAAGAGACAACGCTCGCCGCGCGCGGCCGCCACGATCCTTGCGTGTTGCCGCGCGCAGTGCCGATGGTCGAAGCGATGGCTGCGCTTGTTTTGTGCGACCACGTGCTTCGCCAACGCGCAATCAGCAACGAATGAATTCGCAAATCCAATCCGTCGCAGGTTCGCCGTTGTGGCAGATCGTTTTCGTCTCGTTCGCGTTCGTTCTGATCTTGTTCGAAGTGTTGCGCGGTTGGCGGCGTGGTTTGCCGAGACAAGTCGCGCGACTTGGCGCCTTGGTCGCGGCGTATTTTGCCGGTTGGTTTGGCGGGAAATTCCTGGCGCCGCTTGCGGGAATGTTCGTGAGACTGCCCGACGCGTTATTGTCGATCTTCGCCGGCGCAATTTTCGCAGTCATTGTTTATGCCGTCATCAGCGGCATCGGTTCCGCGTTATTCCGCCGCACCGATCAACACGCTTCTTTCGCAGTGCGATTGATCTACGGTTCATCCGGCGCTGTGCTCGGCGCTTTCTTCGGTTTGCTTTTCGTTTGGATGGTCATCGTTGGCATTCGTTCGATCGGCTCAGTCGCGAATGCTGAGGTGCGCGAGCAGGCGAACGATTCAACCGTTTTGCACGCGGTCGATGTGCGACGCCGGCTTCTGACCGGACCGACGGATGAGGACGCGCCGCTTACCTGTTCATTGGCGCGCTTGAAAAACTCGATCGAGATGGGCGTGATCGGTAACACGGTCAAAAAAGTCGATGTCGTCCCGGATGGAACCTACGATTTGATCGAGAAAGTCGGACAGGTTGCGTCAAATCCGCAGAACGCGGAGCGCTTTCTCGAATTTCCCGGCGCAAAAGAGTTGAGCGAGCATCCGAAAATTATCGCGTTGCGGAACGATCATGAAATTGCGCAGATGCTCACGCAAGGCCAATTGTTCGAGCTGATTCAGGATCACCGCATCATCGATGCGGCGAACGATCCCGATCTACGCGCGCGCTTGAAAAAATTCGATTTCAACGCCGCGCTGAATTACGCCGTGCAGAAATAGCCTCGCACAAAGTCCACTAAGGTCACAACGGATGACTGAAAATGAGATTGCGAAGCGAGTCTTGGATTCGGCCTTCGCCATCCACACCAAGCTCGGACCAGGACTTCTCGAACCGGTTTACGAGGTAATCTTGCGCACGAACTCAGAAAGAGTGGGTTGAATATCGAACGCCAAAAGCCGATGCCGATCGTGTATGACGGCGTTCGGTTTGATGAAGCCTATCGCGCCGATTTACTTATTGAATCAAAGTGATTGTTGAACTGAAGTCGGTCGAAGCAACGTCGGCATTGCATGCAAAGCAGGTTTTGACGCAGCTCCGAATGAGTGGTTTGAAGTTAGGCCTGTTGATCAACTTCGGCGAAGCGCATTTGAAAAATGGAATCAAGCGCATCATTAATGGAAAGCTTGATGATCAGAATGCTTCAGAAATTTCATTGTGACCTTTGTGGACTTTGTGTGAAAAATCTTGAGCAATGAAATACATCGCGACCATCGGACTTGAAACGCACGTCCAGCTCAAGACGCGC
>QHOZ01000061.1:7260-8280 GCA_003219495.1 Verrucomicrobiota bacterium
GCCGTTGATGGAAATTGTCACGCAACCCGAGATCAATTCGCCCGAGGAAGCGTTCGCGTTTCTCACCTCGCTCAAGCAGATCCTGATTTATGGCGGCGTCAGCGATGCCGACATGGAGAAGGGCCAATTGCGTTGTGATTGCAACGTTTCGGTCCGTCCCGAAACGCAAGTCGAGCTCGGCGCGAAGATCGAGATCAAGAACATGAATTCGATCAGCGGCGTGCGACGCGCGCTCGCATTTGAGATTCAACGGCAAACCGAAGCGCTCGAGCGCGGCGAGAAGCTGCAACAAGAAACGCGCGGCTGGGACGATGCCGCCGGCGAAACGTTTCTCATGCGCACAAAAGAATCGGCGCACGATTACCGGTATTTTCCGGATCCGGATTTAGTGCCGGTGAAAACGGATGTGCTGTTGCCGGAAGCGCGCGAACGAATGCCGGAGATGCCAAAACAAAAGCGCGCGCGATTCGTCGAGCAATATCAGATCACCGCCTACGACGCTGGCGTGCTCGCGGATGATGTAGAGCTTGCGCGCTATTTCGAAAGCGCGGCCAAGAATTCGAAGAAGCCGAAGAACGTGGCGAACTGGATCCTGAACGATTTACAGAGCGCGCTTAGCACTTCCGGTAAAACGATCAACGATTGTCCGATCCCGCCGGAAGCGCTCGACGAGTTGGTCGGGTTGATCGACAGCGGCAAGATGAGCGGCAAACAGGGCAAAGATGTTTTTACCGAAATGTTTTCCAGCGGCAAAGGTGCGGCCACGATCGTGAAGGAAAAGGGGATCGAACAAGTGAGCGACACGGGAGCGATCGAAAAATTTTGCGATGAAGTGATTGCGGCGAATCCGAAACCGGCGGCTGATTTCAAAGCAGGCAACGCGGCCTCGCTCAATTTTCTCAAAGGCCACGTCATGAAACTGTCGAAAGGGAAAGCGAACCCGCAATTGGCCGGCGAAATTCTGGAGCGAAAGTTAAAATCGTAACGCGTGCGAATCTTAATCGCGCCGGACAAATTCAA
>QHOZ01000234.1:0-5256 GCA_003219495.1 Verrucomicrobiota bacterium
AGGTCACGAACTCTTTGTCGAACGGCAGCTCGATTCCCCAATCGAGCCGCGATTTCGGCCGCGAGATGCACAAATCGCCCGAAAGCTTTTCGACTGCGTTGCGTAACTCCCTTTCGCGAAACTCTGGAAGGACAACTGGCTTCTCAGTTTTCGCGCGCTTGTCGATCAAATCGAGTAACCATTGTTTGTGTTGCTCCAACCGAAAGTAATAATTTTCTTCTTCGCGAAACTCGACCTGGCCCCATTCCGGTCCGAACTCGCCATCCGGGCCTCGTTCCTTGTCGGTTAGAAATTGTTCCTGCCGAATTGAGTAATGGCCGGATTGCTTGTCTTTGTAGATTTGCTTTTCGTCGAACAATCGCTGCAGTATTCCCTGCACGACCTTCTTGTGAATCGGCGCCGTCGTTTCCGCGTAGCCGTTGTAATTGACGTCCAGTTTCTTCCAAAGATCGACATACCTCTGGGTGATATCCTTAACGAATTCGGCCGGCGGCACGCCGGCTTTAGCCGCCGATTGCTGCACTTTCTGGCCGTGTTGATCGGCCCCGGTTAGAAAAAAAACTTTCCCACCTTTCAGCCGGTGATAACGCGCGATGACATCAGCCAGCACCTTTTCGTAAGTGTGGCCGATGTGCGGCGGCGAGTTCGTGTAATCGATCGCCGTTGTGATGTAGAAAGTCTTCGGCACGCGTGCAAACTGGCGGACGCGTGCTCACTTCGCAACCGCAACTAACGGAGGCGCGTTATTTTATTGCGGCGTTTTGCCGTTCACTTTGCCGATGCGCGCGCCCGTCACTCGCCCGTTCGTCGTGGTGAAATCGATCTCGTAGATTTTTCCGTCGGCGGATTTCATGTCTACCGGCGTCGTCGATTTCCCGCCTTCATGAATTTTGACCGGAGTAAGCGCGACATCCTTTCCGTTGAGCGAGACGTGGAATTTCTTGTCCTTCGATCCGGCGACTTGCTGATCGAGGTACTCTTTCACACCCTTCGGATAAGTTGTCTTTGTCGTGGTCGTCGTCGTTTTCTCCGTGCCACCACTAGGAGCAGGTGGCGGCTGCGTGTTGGCCATTCCGCCGCCGTACCCGCCGGGCATCTGACCAAAGGCTGCTAAAGTAGCCACTGATGTTACAACTGCTGCGATGAAAACTTGTTTGTTCATGATTCCTCTCGATTCGATTTGAAAACAGTTTCGCCCTTGTTCGGCAAAATTGAAAATCGAAAAAGTCGCGGCTATCGAACGGACTCGCCGTTGATCCGACGAACCTGGACCCCGGTGACATCTTTGCCGGTCGTCGTAAAATCGATGTCGTAGACCGTACCGGAATCGCCTCTCATCGAAACGGTAGTTGAAGTCGTGTTCGGTCCCGTGCTTTTTTGCGGCCAGAAGTGAAATGGCGTTAACGGCAAATCTTTTCCGTTCGCGGTAAGATGGAACTTGTTGTCTTTCAACTGACGATCGACGTACGTTTTGACATCCGGCGGAGGAACCGGCGTCGGGGTTGGCTTAACTGGAGCAGGCGCCGGAGTTGGCATCATCTTGGGTTGAGTCGTCGCAAACCCGGGACTCGGATTGGCTTGCGGCCGTATCGGCATTGTCGCTGATCTAGTCTGCATTGGAACCGGCGTTGCTTGCGGTTGAAATGTTCGCGCTTGCGCGGGAATTGGCGTTTGCTTCGGCGCAACCTGCATCTGCGTTGTGCGCGGAACTCCCGGACTCGGAGTCGCCTGCATTCGCATCGGCATGGACGCCGACCGGCCTTGCATCGGCGCGGCCGTCGCTTGCGGTTGGAGACTTCGCATCTGCGCGGGAATCGGCGTTGGCTTCGCCGCAACCTGCGCCTGCGTTGTTCGCGGAAGCGTCGAAGATTGCCACTGCGTTGGAGATGTTCGCGGCGAAGGCGTGGGAGATTGTCGCGCCGGAATTACTGGAAGCGGAGTCGGCCCATTTTTTGGCTGCATCACTTTTTGCCGCGGAACCGGCGACGGACTTTGCGCGGGAGTTGGTGTCGGAGTCGGCGTTTGCGACTTCGTTCGCGAACGACCGTACTGCATTTGGCTAAACACCGACGGCGCAAGAAGCGCCGCGGCCACTGCTACGACAACGATCCGTTTGACCATGGGACGCAAAGCTTTTCGGTTCGGGCAATAATTGCAACGCGAAAAATTGATTTTTCTCAAGTCACGCGCTGCGCGTCCGGCGCGTTTTCAATATCCAAAGCCATATCGCGATGGCGATCGCGGCGAAATCCAGCCAGGTTGTGTAATTCCAGCTGAACGTGGCGTGCTCGATTGCGCTCACCGGACGTTCCCCGCGCGGAATCAGATTCAGCCCGGCAAAGAGAAGATCGACAATCACACCCGCGGCGACCATCGACGCGTAAAAGATCGCCACAATGTAAGCGGTCGCCTTTGCTCCGAAGTATTTTGCGTAAATCAAAATCAGCGGAAGCACGAGCAGATCGGCGTAAATGAACGAAATCACACCGCCAAAACTGATCCCGTTCGCCCAAAGCAAGCTCGCCAGCGGAATATTTCCGACCGAGCAAACAAACGAGAGAATTGCGATAACCGGACCAACCGCCGCATTTTCAATCAGGCGCAACAACGGACTTCCCGTTTCGATAAAGAGCGCTTTCCACCAATCCGAAGGCACGAGTGCGGCCAGAAAACCGGCGATGAGAAAACCGGCGAGCAAATCTTTCCACAGCATCAGCCAATCCATCCAAAACGCGTTCGCGAGTTGAGGCCATCTTCCATTCTCCTGCTCCTGCTCGTGATCATGATCGCCATGATCGCACGCATCTTCGTTGTCGATTTTCGCGTGCTCATGCGCTTCGGCTTCGAGTTGTTTCGGAAAAAAGATCGACATCAACAGCCACATCAGGCCGATCAGCACAAAAGCGCCGATCACTTCCGCGAAGACAAAGCGCCAGCCCATTAGAAGCCAAAGCACGGCGCCGAGCTCAATGACCAGATTGGTTGAAGCAAACATGAACGCGAGCGCCGGCACCAGCGCCGCGCCTTTTTGGAACGCGCTCCGGCCGATCGAGGCCGCCTCGTAAGAGCATGAAGAGCTCGCCGCACCGAACCCTGTGGCGAATAAGATCTCGCGCAAACCGGCGCGCCCGAGAAGTTGCGTCATGCGTTCCTTGCTGACGAAGACCTGGAGCGCGGCCGAAATGCCGAAGCCAAGCACAAGCGCCCACAACGTTTCCCAAAACATCGCGGCCGCGTGGTAAATACCCATCCAAAGCCAGTTCATGCGTCAATCGATGTAACTTTTTGCTCGTCTCGGCGTTTAATCTCAGGAAAACTAACCCCGATGAAGATCACGACAAACATCCTGATGTCGATCCTTGCGGCGATGATTTGCACGACTGGTTTTGCGGCGGAGAAACAGAGCTGCAAAAAGAGCCGCAAGAATTGTCCGATGAACGACAAGAAGGAATGCAACTGCGGCAAAGACTGCGGCTGCTAGACCTTTCTCGGAAAATTGCTGTACGCAAGCGGGCGAGAACTTCTTTGCCCCGGCTCCTTATTTGAAAGGCCATCCGGCTTGCCAGGCGCTCTAGCTTTAAAACCCAAACCTCACGAAGCGCTAGCGGCGTAATAAAAAGAGCCCGGTAATCGCGAGTATAAAGCCAAGAAGACGCGGAATGGACGCTGGCTCGCGAAAGAAGATAATGCCAGCGATCGCCATGATCGCGGCACCGCCCGCGAGAATAGCTGGCACCGCCGAAAGCGGCCCGCCACGCTGAAAAAGCAGAAAGAAGGCGATGGTGCCGGCGCCGACGCAAACCCCGGTCACCGCGGAATACCAAAAACCTTCGCCACTGAACTTCTGACTCCAGCGTCCGCCGAAGTAGAGGACTGCGAGATAGCAAAGGATGCTCAAGGCTGCGACGCTCTCGACAACAAAGCCGCCAAGGCCGTCGCCGATGCGATCAGACGCAAGCCGAGTGAAAATCTGATGTGCGCCGTAAAGGATCGCGGCGACAACTGCATACCAGAACCACGGTGCCATAAATTACCAAACGCGAGTTCTACCAAACGAGATTACGAAATTCGTAGGACAAGGCGAACTTTTTCAATCTCAATTTTCACGAACATCAGTGGGCGGGAATTTCTTTCCGCCCATTTCCCTCGACCGCGGTTACAACTCGCAGGCCGCCATCGGACTCACATGGATTACATGCCGGTGCAGCAACACTTGTCGATTTCCTTCTTCGCTAACTTGCAGAACATCTTTCCATTCGGTCGATCTTCGCAGCAGCAAGTCTTCACTTCCTTGCCAGCGAGCGTGCACGTCATTTTCTCTTTCTCCGTACTGAAAACGCCGGTCGCAAGAACCAGCATCACGATCAAGCTGAGTAAAATTTTCATCCAAATCACCTCCTTTCTAAGTCACAAAGTGCGACGCAACAAACGCGAAATAAAATCCAATCGCATAGAGGGCGACCGCTGTGGCAAAAACCGTTGCCGCAAAACGTCGCACCCGCCGACACGATTTTGCCTGTCTCGGTTCGATCGGACACGGAGCGCGGCGATTGAGATATGTGGTCAGCCCAGAAATGACGAGCATGATCCCGGCAAACACAAAAAGCGGCTCTTTGTGCTCGGAGAGCCAGACGACCTGCGGCACAGTTGTGACGAGACTCGCCATCACCGCGCCCGCGCCGACTGAAACGAGTATGGCCGGCAACGCGCAACAAAGCAGCGTCCCGAATGAGCCGAACAAGGCCATGCTCTCAATCACGATTGTTTTCAGATAAGTCATTTCGCGTGTTGAATACTCGCGACCGAATAACCGCTGTTTTTGAGCAGCTGGGTCAGTTTTTTGTCGTCGAGTGTTTGTCCTTCCTTGGTCGTCACGGTGACGAGCTTGTGGTTAAGATCGACATTCACCGCTTTGATTTCGGGCTGGGCCTTGAACGTTTTCTCGATTCCAGTCGCGCAGAAACTGCAAACCATTCCATTAACCGTCGCTTTTATCGTGTCGGCAGAAACGGCCGCCGTGCAAGCGAAGGTGATTCCAATTACGATTAGTTGCTTTTTCATTTTTATTTTTTCCCTCAGAATTGAATTTGCCAGTTGGCCATGACGTGGTTGTCGCTGCTGTAGCCGAGTTCGAAGAGATAGGTTTTGTAAAAGAATCGAAGTAGCGGCGTTGCGACGAAGTGATCGTGCTTTGCCGGATGATGATCGACCTGGAGCATGATCCAGGTGTTGAGTTGATTGTAATCGGCTAGGTAC
>QHOZ01000234.1:5294-5730 GCA_003219495.1 Verrucomicrobiota bacterium
ACAAACCGGGGTTCATACGAGAAAAACCAGCGCCGCGTTTCATAATCGGCGAGGAAAGCGGTCCACAAAGACGGCTGATTGTTTCCATGATATGTGGCGATGCCGGCGCCACTCATGTTGAAAATGTTTCCCTGCCCGTCCGGCAGGTTCCATCGCTTGAGCAAAGTGTTGATCTCCGGCGTGAGCATGAAGATGTCTTTGCCGTTCTCCTCTTGCTTGAGGTAAATCCCGAACGCTTCCGTCGGCGTAAACGTGTAGTCCAACGAGAGCGTGTGACCGGTCTCGTCGTTTTCCTGCATCACCATCGTGCCGCCTACGAAAGACAACGGCTTCGCGTTCCCGGTCGAAACGGCGGCAAAAATTAATAGAGTTAAAAAGATTTTCGTTTTCATTGATCCGAAACTGCGCGTGAAAAGACAGCGTGCCGGCCAATGGG
>QHOZ01000059.1:0-16832 GCA_003219495.1 Verrucomicrobiota bacterium
CATTTTTCGCTGCCGGGCATTTCCCGTTTTTCCGGCAACGTGTCGCTCGGGCGCGCGCCAGCCATGAATTGCACGATGTCTTCCCAAGCGTCGCGGCCTTTCGCGTGTCCGAGTTTTTCCTGCAATACGGGCAGCACAGGTCCGTAAAATTGCTCGGCCTGCGCGACGCTCATCCGGTGAACTTTGAATCCGACGATGTAAAGACCGGTGCGCGAGAAAACTTCGATCACACCGCCCGGACGAACGTTTGGGAACTTGAAATTGTCCGGCTTGATGAGCACGAGCGTTTTCTCAATCTTCGCGCCGGCCGGAAACTTCACGCAATTATCGAGAATGCCGCCGTCGCTGTCGGAATATTCCGCCCAAAGTTTCAGGTCCCGCTCGATCGTCTTCGGATTGAATGCGGCCACAACGCCGGGCTCGAAGTAAGATACTTTACCCGAATCGTCAGTGATGTAATCGCCGAAAGTATCGCGGATCGTCTCGCCCGCAGTGGTCTCATGTCGAATATGACCCACTGTGTTACGCATTTTCTCAGCCGCGTCGGCTCCGCGGAAAACCAAACACAACACGCGCGCGCGCTGCCCTTGCCTTTCGCCGGTAAAGTTTTTTCGCACGTAATCGCGGATCAATTCCTGGGTCGCCCGATGCGCGGGCTCGGTCTCGCTAACGATGGTGTTTGAATATTGGCGAATCAATTCTTCGCTGGGGGCAAACATTCGCGCCGCAAAGAGGTCAAGACCGGTACGTGAGATCAGGCGCGAAATGATCCCGCCCGTGCGCGATTTGCGCATCGAATAGGGCGTGATGAGCGCGTAAGCGAGTTGTTCGGTCTGCATGATCGTTCGCCTCGCGGCTTAAGATTTAAACCGCGTGGGGTGCAGAAAACCGTAGCCGCTAAGGGTCGCCGAACCTACCTGCGCCGCGCGAGCACCGCAACCCACTTTCCACGTCTGCGCGCCTCGACGATGTCGATCTTGTGACGACTGAGCGCGCGTCTCGCGTCGCGCTCCTGACTACGCAAAAACCCCGAGAGAATCAGCCAGCGCGATGCTCTCAACTTCGGAAGAATTTCAATCAGCAGCTCGCTAAAGAGATTCGCGGTAACGATGTCGATCTTGGCGGGGAATTTCCACTTACGAACGTCGCCGACGCGAAACTGAACGGCCCGAATCTTGTTCAGCCGCGCATTTTGCTTCGCGATCCGAATCGCGATTGGATCATTGTCGATTCCGACGACGCGTTGCGCGCCGAGAATCTTTGCCGCGAGCGCCAGAATTCCGCTGCCCGTTCCAAGATCGACAATCGACCAGCCGCGCTTCAATTCGCGAGAAACTTTTTCCAGCAATCGGAGCGACATGGTTGTCGTCGCGTGTTCGCCGGTTCCGAAAGCCGCGCCTGCCGGAATCGCTAACGATTTTCTGCCGACCGTGATCGGTTTCGTTTTGCGCTGAAGCGAGCGCTTTAACCAATCGCGCGGAAGTTTTTGGATTCGACCGCCGAAAAATTTCGCGATCTGCTCTACTTCCGCTCGCGATTTCGATGCGACTTCGATCCGGAACCGTTTTTGATTTGGCCGCTCAATAATCGTGAGGCGGTCGCCGGCGAGCGCGCCCAAACGCTCTTCGTTGTCGCTAAACCACCGCTGACTCGCCGATCTTCGCCACAAATACATGCGTTGAGTTGCTGAATGGAATCCTGTTAGTCTCGCTTCCGTGAAGTTGCGCGGCATTCATCATATCACGGCAATCGCGAGCGATCCGCAGGCGAATGTTGATTTTTACATTGGCGTGCTCGGGCTGCGTTTCGCCAAACGGACCGTGAACTTCGACGATCCTTCGACCTATCACCTTTATTATGGCGACAAAACCGGTCGGCCCGGAACTGCGATCACTTTTTTTGCGTGGCCGGGTGCGCGCCGCGGCACGCGCGGGGTCGGGCAAGTCGTTGCCACAAGTTTCGCGATTCCAAAAGACTCACTCGACTTTTGGAAAGCGCGTTTGGACGAGCATCATGCTTTCAGCGAATCGATTCCCGCGCGTTTTGGAGCTGACGCAATTCGCGTTGTCGATCCTGACGGTTTACTCGTGGAGCTGATCGAGTCGGCCGAACTCGACGATGTCGATCTTAAATACGAAAGCGAAGTCCCGAAGAAGTTCGCGATCCACGGATTTCACGCGCCGACGTTAGAAGCGCGGAAGATTGAATCGACCGAGCGGGTTTTGAAGACGCTCGGGTTCGAGCTCGTGGAGGAAAATGATTCGCGCCGGCGATTTTCAGTGAATTCAAAGCTCGCCAGCGGGCAGCTCGATTTGATTGAGAGAGCGGACGGCGCGTTCGGTGTGAATTCCGCCGGCACGGTGCATCACATCGCGTTTCGCTGCGCCGATGACGCGGAGCAATTGCATTGGCGCGAGCAAATCATCGGGCTCGGCCTTCATGTGACGCCGGTCATCGATCGTTTTTATTTTCACTCGATCTACTTCCGCGAGCCGGGCGGAATTTTGTTCGAAATCGCGACCGATGGTCCCGGATTTACCGTGGACGAGCCGGCGAGCCATTTGGGCGATACGTTAAGACTGCCGCCGCAATACGAGCAGCATCGGGCCGAGATCGAGCACGCGCTGCCGCCGATCTTGCTCGGGCCGAAAACGAAAAACGTGGGTTAAATTTGACCAGGGGCTATAATTTCCGGTAAGTAATCGCCTTTTCATCTCATGCTGATCGTAATGACAGCCCACGCGGGCAAAGCCGAAGTCGACAACGTCGTGCGCGTTGTCGAGGCGCTCGGTTTTCGCGCGCACGTTATGCCCGGCGCGACGCGCACCGCGATCGGCGTGACCGGCAATCAGGGCGCGGTCGATCTCTCGCACTTCGAAAATCTTCCCGGCGTCGCGGAAGCGATCCGCGTCACCAAGCCTTACAAATTAATTTCGCTCGATCTCAAAACCGACCGCACGGTTGTCGATCTTGGCGACGGCGCGCGATTTGGCGACGGCTCGCTCGCGATCATTGCCGGGCCGTGCGCGATCGAAAACAGCAAGCAGGCGTTCGCGATCGCGGACGTCGTGCAACGCAGCGGCGCAAAATTTCTCCGCGGCGGCGCATTCAAGCCGCGCACTTCGCCTTATGCATTTTCGGGACTTGGCGAAGCGGGATTGAAAATTCTCGCCGACATTCGCAAAGAATTCGGTCTGAAAATTGTGAGCGAAGCGCTCGACGAAACAAATGTCGATCTTGTCGAGAAGTACGCGGACATGATTCAGATCGGCGCGCGCAACATGCAGAACTTTACGCTGCTGCGGCGCGTCGGCCGTTCGAAAATGCCGGTCCTGTTGAAACGCGGAATGGCGGCGACGTTGGAAGAATGGATGCTCGCCGCCGAATACATCATGGCCGAAGGCAATTACAACATCGTCCTTTGTGAGCGCGGCGTGCGCACATTTGCGCAGCACACGCGAAACACCCTCGATCTCGCAGCGGTCCCGGCGGTCCGAAAAATTTCTCACCTGCCGGTGATTGTCGATGCTGCGCACGGCACCGGCCGGAGTTACATGGTCACGCCGCTCGCGCGCGCGGGCGTTGCCGTCGGCGCCGACGGATTAATGATCGAAGTTCACGGGCGCCCCGAAGAAGCGCTTTCCGACGGCGCGCAGTGCTTGATGTTCGACGAGTACGAACAAATGGTGCGTGAAGTTCGGCAGATTCACGACGTGATCTCGCGCAACGGCGCGGCTTAAGTTCGCAAAAAATTCGCGAGCAGCTTGCGGCCTTCAGTCGTGAGAATCGATTCCGGATGAAATTGCACGCCGTGAATCGGAAATTGTCGATGTTGCAAACCCATGATCTCACCGGCGTCGGTCGCGGCCGTGACTTCGAGCGAATCGGGGAACGACTCGCGTTTGACGATCAAGGAATGATAACGCGTCGCCTCGAGCGGTTCGGCCAATTCTTTGAACACGCCGCGATGTTGATGATGAATTTGCGACGTCTTGCCATGCATCAGTTTGTCCGCGCGCACAACTTCCCCGCCGAAAACCTGTGCGATGCATTGATGGCCGAGACAAACGCCAAGGATCGGAGTCGATCGGCCCAGCTCGCGAATTAAGTCCGAGCTGATTCCCGCATTTTCCGGGCGACCCGGACCGGGCGAAATGCAAATGCGATCGGGCTTTAGACTTTTGACCTCGTCGATCGAGATTTTGTCGTTTCGCTTCACGACAAGATCGACATCGTTCATCTCGCCGAAAAGCTGGACGAGATTGTAGGTGAACGAATCGTAATTATCGATGACGAGCAGTTTCATTCCAAATTCTTGCTCTTACTCTTTCATCGCGCGCGCGATCGCAGCCAGCATCGCTTTCGATTTATTGACGCATTCGTCGAATTCCCGCGCCGGATCCGAATCGGCCACAATTCCCGCGCCCGTTTGGAAATAAGCTTTGCCGTTTTTCAAAACGATTGAGCGAATCGCGATGCAACTGTCATGCGATCCATCGAATCCAAAATAGCCGACGATCCCAGCGTAAAATCCGCGTCGCGCTTTTTCGAGGTCCGCGATGATTTGCATCGCGCGAATCTTCGGCGCGCCGGAAACCGTTCCCGCGGGAAACGTGGCCCGCATGACGTCGAATGCGTTCTTGGATGTGCGAGACGATGTGCATCACGTGGCTGTAACGCTCGATCACCATTTGCTCCGTCACGCGTACGCTGCCGAATTCGGCGACGCGGCCGAGATCGTTGCGGCCGAGATCGATTAACATTACGTGCTCGGCGCGCTCTTTTGGATCGACAATCAACTCGCGCGCGAGCCGGTCATCATCGGCTGAATCTTTTCCGCGCGGATAAGTGCCGGCGATCGGCCGCAATTCCGCGACGCGATCGCGCACGCGCAAATGAACTTCCGGGGAACTGCCGAGGACGGCGAAGTCCGGATCGAACCGCAGGCAAAACATGTACGGCGAGGGATTCCCGAAACGCAGCGCGCGATAAAGATCGAGCGGCGCGCCGGAAAAATCTGTTTCGAATCGTTGCGACAGCACAACCTGAAAAATATCGCCGGCGGCGATCAGCTCTTTCGCCTTCACGACCATCGCTTCGAAATCCTCGCGCGCGGTATTGCTCGTGGGCGAAGGAAGTTTCGAGGCCGGCTTTGCATCAATCGGCGCGAGAGCGCGCTGCTGGCTGAGCTTCGCCATCGTTTTCTTCAGCTTCGCTTCTGCTTCATCGTAGGCTTGGTCCGCGGAAATTGCAGCATGCGCGGGATCATGAAAATCATTTCCGGAATTTTCAGATCATCGTGCGGATGAATTGGAACAGTTGGTTCGAAGAATCGAACCACGTCGTATCCGATGTAGCCGACCGCGCCGCCGACAAAATGAGGAACGTCCCGCGGCGGGACGAATTTAAAACGCTCGAGCGTTTGTTGAAGGTGCGTCAGTGGATCGCCTTCGCACTCGGCACTGTTGAAAACAACGAGCGGATCGAATCCGATGAACGAGAAGCGACCCAGCTCTTCGTTGCGCTCGGCGGATTCAAAAAGAAAACATGGTTGGCCGTTGTCGATCTTCGCGAACGCCGAGACCGGCGTCTCCACATCGGCAACAAGATCGACAATCAGCGGGACAAGGTTGCCGCGTTTCGCGAGTTCGCGGAACTCGTCGCGCGAGGGAGCAATATCGAAGAAAGACATGGAGCGGGTGACGAGACTTGAACTCGCGACGTCCTCCTTGGCAAGGAGGTGCTCTACCACTGAGCTACACCCGCATCTAAAGCGGGTAGAAATAATGTGCGGCTCGCACCGATTCGCAAGGTTTTAAATCGTTATCGCTTGTCTGTGCGGCCGAAGGCTTTGCGAGTTGCGATTTAAATATTGGATGCAATCGACTCTGCCGGCCGGATTGCAAATCACGGCCGAGACTACACCTCAGTTCGCGGAAATCCTTACGCCCGACGCGCTCGCGTTTGTCGCGAAGCTCGAGCGGGAGTTCCGCGCGCGGCGGGATGAAGCGTTGTGCGCGCGGCAAGATCGACAACTACGCTTCGACGTGGGCGAGACGCCGGATTTTCTTTCGGCGACAGAAAAAATTCGCGAGGGCGACTGGCGCTGCGCGGAGATCCCGAACGATTTACGCGACCGTCGCGTTGAGATCACCGGCCCGACCGATCGCAAAATGGTGATCAACGCGCTGAATTCCGGCGCGAAAATGTTCATGGCGGATTTCGAGGACGCGAATTCTCCGACGTGGCGAAACATGGTCGAAGGGCAAATCAATCTGCGCGACGCGATCCGCCGAACGATCGCGTTCCGCAGTCCGGAGGGCAAAGATTATAGGCTCAATGAGGAAACGGCCGTGTTACTTGTCCGCCCGCGCGGCTGGCATCTGGATGAGAAGCACGTGCTCGTCGATGGAAAAGCGATGACGGGCGCGTTGTTCGATTTCGGCCTTTATTTTTTTCACAATGCCCGCGAGCTGCTCAACCGTGGCAGCGGTCCGTATTTTTATCTCCCGAAAATGGAGAGCCATGTCGAAGTGCGCATTTGGAACGACGTTTTCAATCTCGCGCAGGACGAACTGAAAATTCCGCGCGGGACAATTCGCGCAACGGTATTGATCGAAACAATTCCGGCGGCGTTCGAGATGGACGAAATTCTCTACGAATTACGCGAGCATTCAGCTGGGTTGAACTGCGGACGCTGGGACTACATTTTCTCTTGCATCAAAAAATTCCGCGCGAAAAAGGATTTCATTTTGGCGGATCGCGCGCTCCTGACAATGACGACGCACTTCATGCATTCGTATTCGTTGCTCTGCATCAAGACCTGTCACCGGCGTAACATTTTCGCGATGGGCGGAATGGCGGCGCAAATTCCAGTGAAGAACGATCCGAAGGCGAATGAGGAAGCATTCGCGAAAGTGCGCGCGGATAAGGAGCGTGAGGCGGGCGACGGTCACGATGGGACCTGGGTTGCGCATCCGGGAATGGTCCAGCTCGCGACCGACGCGTTTAACGCGCGAATGAAGACGCCGAACCAGATCGATCGCAAACGCGACGATGTCGATGTTAGCGCGAGCGATCTGCTGGATTTCGGACCGCACGGGCCGATCACGGAAGCCGGTCTTCGGCAAAACGTTTCGGTCGGCGTGCAATATCTCGAAGCGTGGCTGCGCGGGCATGGCGCGGTGCCGTTGTTTAATTTAATGGAGGACTCGGCGACCGCGGAAATTTCACGCGCGCAGGTTTGGCATTGGATCCGGCACCGCGACGGAAAACTTGATGACGGCAGGAAAGTTACGAAGCAACTCTTCGGCGAAGTTTTACAGGAAGAACTCGCGAAAATTTCTAAGCAGATTGGAAAATCAGCCTACGACAAGCGCAAATTCAGCGTCGCGCACGAACTCTTTGGAAAAATCACGACCGACGACGCATTCGCAGAATTCCTGACGTTGCCGGCGTACGAATATTTGGAGTGAGACATGAAAGGGCAGAAGAACGGGACGAAGTCAGATGTCAGAAGTCAGAGATCAATGAAGAACGGCGTCCGGCAACAATCGTTTCAGCAAAAACGTTTTGCGGGAATTGAGAGGCCGTACTCGCGCGAAGATGTCGATCGTCTGCGCGGCACGGTGGAGATCGAGCACACGCTTGCGCGTCGCGGTGCGGAAAAATTGTGGGAAACAAGTGCGCGCGGGCTTGAAAGCGATTTATCTGAGCGGCTGGCAGGTTGCAGCGGACGCGAATCTTGCCGCCGAAATGTATCCCGACCAAAGTTTGTATCCCGCGAACAGCGTCCCGGCCGTTATTCGGCGAATCAACAACGCGCTTTTGCGCGCGGACCAAATCGATCATGCCGACGGTAAGAGCGATGTTGAATGGCTAGTACCCATCGTTGCGGATGCGGAAGCCGGTTTTGGCGGGCCTCTGAATGTTTTCGAGTTAATCAAAGCGATGATCGAGGCCGGCGCGGCCGGTGTGCACCTCGAAGATCAACTCGCGAGCGAGAAAAAATGCGGCCACATGGGCGGCAAGGTATTAGTGCCGACGCGACACGCCATTCGAAATTTAATTGCCGCACGTTTGGCGGCCGACGTTTCAAATGTTCCGACGCTCATCATTGCGCGGACAGACGCGAACGGCGCAAAACTGCTCACGAGCGACATCGATGAGCGCGATCACGAATTTCTGATTGGTGATCGCACCCCTGAAGGATTTTTCTGTGTGCGCCACGGTTTGGATCAGGCGATTTCGCGGGCGATCAGTTATGCGCCGTATGCGGATTTGATTTGGTGCGAGACGAGCACTCCCGATTTAAAGGACGCGAAACGCTTTGCGGAAGCAGTACGCGCGAAGTTCCCAAAGAAGCTGCTCGCCTACAACTGCTCGCCCTCGTTTAACTGGAAGCAGAAGCTCGACCGCGCAACGATCGCGAAATTCCAGCGCGAGCTCGCAGCGATGGGTTACAAATTCCAATTCGTCACGCTGGCCGGATTTCACACGCTCAATTACTCGATGTTCAAACTGGCCCACGGTTACCGCGATCGCGGCATGGTGGCATATTCCGAATTACAAGAAGCTGAATTCGCTGCCGCGGCCGACGGTTATACCGCGACCAAACACCAGCACGAAGTCGGCACTGGCTATTTCGACGCAGTGGCACAGGTGATTTCCGGCGGAGATTGCTCGACTGCGGCCCTTTGCGGCTCGACCGAAGAAGAGCAATTCGCCAAAACTTTGCGCTAGGACCTGTTCTGAGACAAAACTGCCAGTCCGGCTCGGACTTTTCTTGAATCCAAACGGGCGCCGGACTGCATCTCACTACCAAAGGATGAATATGAAAACATTGGTTCTCTGCGTTTGTTCACTCACGCTCGCGGCAGTCGCCTCGGCCCAGCAGCCGCCGCCTCCGCCGCCCCCGGCAGCTCCGTCACCGGCGGTATCGGCTTCAGCCAGCGCGAGCATTTCGCCCGGTTCGGCGCTTGCCGACAAGCTCCATGAAAAACTGGATAAGAAACTGCATCGGCATCATGGAATCACGATCGACAAGGACTCTGATCTCGGCGAAATCAAATCCGACGATATTCCTGAATTCGTGATCCCGATTGTCGCGATCACGATGCTCACGATCTTCGGGGCCCCGGTTCTGATCGTTGCCCTCATCATGTATTTTGGGTTTTCCAGAAACCGCGCGATGCATCGCACGATTCGGATGATGGCCGAGAAAGGTCAGCCGATTCCAGCCGCATTGCTCGCGCCGCCGACACCGGCGGTCAAACAACGATCCGATATGCGGCGCGGCATTGTGCTCGTCATGGTCGGACTCGGATTAATGATCTGCTTTGGCGCCTGGAATGATTGGGAAGGCGGCGCGTGGGCGATCGGTGTGATTCCGTTCGTGATCGGGCTGGGCTATCTGCTGGTTTGGAAGCTCGAAGGCTCAAACAAGAACGAGATTCCGCCCGCGCCTCCGACATCGTAACCTTCGAAATGTGGAGCTAACTGATGCCGGCCTTGTCGCCCGAGTTCTTGTTGATGACGACCAGCACGCCTATGGCGAGCTGGTCCGTCGCCATCAATCGAGCGTCCGTGGTTTGCTGCGGCAACTCACGCGCGGGGATTTCGCGCTCGCGGACGATCTCGCGCAGGACGCCTTCATTCGGGCCTACAAAAACATCCGGAGCTTTCGCGGCGAAGCGAAGTTTTCCACCTGGCTTTATCGAATCACTTACAACTGTTTCCGCGAAGACGCTCGGAAACGGAAAGAGCTGGTCGGGATCAACGAAGAACAATGGCAGGCCGAACAGGACCCGCAGACTGTCGATCCAGCTCTAAGGCACGATCTTATGCAGGCGCTTAGCTTATTGCCGATTCATGAAAGATCGGCGGTGTTGCTTTGCTGTCAGCAGGGATTGTCTCATGATGAGGCATCGCGCGTGCTGGATATTCCGCTGGGCACCGTCAAAACAAACGTGTTGCGCGGACGCGAGAAATTGAAGAAGACTTTAGCAGCCTGGACGCAGTGATGAACGAGGAAATCGAACAGGATTGGCTGGACAAGAAGTTGCACGAAGCCGTGCCCTACCTTGAGGACGACGGCTTCACCGCGCGAGTGATGCAACGATTGCCCCGGCCGCAGCCGCGCCTACAATTTCTGCGCCCGTTCATTCTTGTCGGCGCGAGCGCGTTCGCCAGCGCGTTGACCTACGTTCTCTCCGATGGCGGGCGATTCATCATTGTCCAAATGTTCAAGCTCACGACCATTTCCAGCGTCTGGGTCGTGGTCTTCGCCTTGGCCAGCGGAATGTTAGTGATGGCCGGAGGGATTCTGGCGGCGATGGCTAAGGAGCGGTCTGCTCCAATGTTAGACTCAGCTTAGAGTTGCATTATCCATCTTAGCGGTAAGTTAGGGAATGCTTAGAAATCTTCCGAGCTCGACCCTTAAAATGCTCGTTCGTCTTTCCGAACGAAAGGAAGCGCTCATCGCTCAAATCCAGGCGATTGATCGCGAAATGCTCTCGGTTCAGGAACGGTTCGGAATTCCCAAGATCGAAGGAGATCCGCTCGCGCCCGTCACCATTTCGCAACCGCGCCTCGGTCCAATTCGTTCCCGGAGCAAGCGCGGCGCCTTGAAAGATAAAATTATCCGGACGTTGCGCGCTGCCGGCAAAAAAGGCGCGACCGTGAGTGAGCTCTCGAAAAAACTAAAGGTGCCAAGCGCGAACCTCTACGTCTGGTTCAACGGCACCGGTCGAAACGTGCGCGGTATAAAAAAAATCGGCGTCGCGAAATATCAGCTGCGCTAACGATTTAGATCGCCCCGCGCTTCGTCAACGTCTCGCCGAATCTGGGCCACGAGAGCATCAACGTTTTCGAATTTCTTTTCCGGTCGAAGGAACTTGAGGAAGCGGACCTCGATATCTTTGCCGTAGATGTCGCGGTCAAAGTCGAATAGATAAATTTCGAGGACGCGCTCGGACGCGCCGGCGCTGATCGTCGGCCGGACACCGAGATTGATCACGCCGCGTTGTATCTCGTTGTCGACCTTCGCTTCGGCGGCGTAAACGCCGTTTGGCGGAAATTGTTCGCTGTGCGCGCTCAAGTTCGCGGTCGGGAATCCGATTTTCTTTCCGAGGCCATCGCCGTGGGTCACCGTGCCGAGAATCGTGTACTCGCGACCGAGCATCTCGGCGGCTTTTTCAAAATCGCCTGCTTCCACCGCGCGGCGGATCGCAGTACTACTGGCAACCGCGCCGTTTATTTTTACAGGCGGAATGCCAATGACTTCGAAATTGGACTCGGCGCCGAGTTTTTGCAGAAGATCGAGATTTCCGCGGCGATTTTTTCCGAACGACCATTCGTGACCAACGCAGATTTCCCGCAAGGGTTTTGAATGCGTCACCAATTCCACAACGAAATCTTCCGGCTCGGTCGCGGCGAATTGTTTGTCGAAGTTGATGATGAGTAGATGGCGAACGCCAAGTTCGCGGATGAGCGCAATTTTATGCGGCGTCGCCGTTAACAAATGCGGAGCGCGTTCCGGGCGCAGAACTTTTTCCGGGTGCGGATCGAAGGTAACTACGACGGGCGTTCCGTTGGCGCTGCGCGCGTGCCCGGCAGATGTTGAGATAACCGCTTGGTGGCCGAGATGAACGCCGTCAAACACACCGATCGCGAGAAACAATGGTCCGCGTAGACGGGACAGCTCGGGAATGGAATGGAGAACTTCCATCACGCGCCGCGCATCCGCGAGACTTGCGGCAAGGAAAGGATTCGCGGTGTGAGATCTTCGCGCGGCAGCTCTTTGATTTGATCGACCGTCACCGCATTTTCGACGTTGAATCGTCCGGAAGTGGTTCGTCGCAATGCTTTGAGATGCGCGCCGCAGCCGAGCTCAGCTCCGATCTCGTGCGCATAAGTTCGAACATAAAATCCTTTGCTGCACAAAACGGTGAAATCGATGTCCGGGAGCGAGATTCCATTGATCGCGTAGCGATAAACGTGAACAAAGCGCGGCTCGCGCTCCACCGTTTTTCCCTGGCGCGCCAGTTTGTAAAGCGGAACGCCGCCATGTTTCTTCGCTGAGACCATGGGCGGTGTCTGATAAAAATCGCCGCGGAACTTCTCGAACGCAGACCGGATCTGCTCCTCACTCAATTGTGGCACGGGTTTGGTTTCGAGCACTTCACCTTCTCGATCTTGCGTGCTTGTGCTCGCGCCGAGCGTGAGCGTTCCGACATATTCTTTGTCTTCGCTCATTAACAGGTCCTGAACTTTCGTTCCGCGGCCGATCGTTAACAAAAGCAAGCCGGTCGCGATTGGGTCGAGCGTTCCGCAATGGCCGACCTTTTTGATTCCAAGCTGCCGCCGCACGAGCGCAACGACGTCGTGCGAAGTCATCCCCTCGGCTTTATCGACAAGCAAAACGCCGTCAGGAGCTGCGACCGACGACATTGCGGACTTCCTCCAGAACTTTTGTTTCTACTTCAGCAAGCGAACCGCGAACTCGCGCGCCAGCGGCCAGAACGTGACCGCCACCGCCAAATTTTTCGCAGATCGCGCAGACGTTCACGTTTTCGGTTTTTGATCGCATACTGACGCGCACTTTGCCGTCGGGTAGTTCTTCGAAAAAAATTGCGACGATCACACCCTGGATCGCGCGCAGATGATCGATCAGTCCTTCATTGTCTTCCGGCAATACGCCAAGTTTCTTTGCGGATGCGATACTCAAACTGAAACTCGCGACACGATCATTCGCATCGAACCGCATCGTGCCGAGAAGATCGCGAAGGAGCTCGACGCGGCGCCGCGGATAGTTTTCGTAAGTGGCTTGACTGACGCGGCCAACATCGACACCGGCGCGGACGAGCTCGGCGGCGATTTCAAAAGTGCGCGCGGTCGTGTTTGGATATTGAAACGATCCGGTATCGGTGGTAATCGCGACGTAGAGATTGGTCGCGATGTCCGAGTCGATCGGCAATTTCGCGTTCGTCATCAACTCGAAGAGAATTTGCCCGGTCGCGGGCGCTTTGGGATCGATGTAAACGATGTCGCCGTAGCCGGGATTACTCGGATGATGATCGATGTTGATGCAAAGCTTGCTCGATTTGACCGCGGGTAACGCCGTTCCCAAGCGGTTTTGAATCGCGGTGTCGAGCGCGAACACAACATCGACATGTTCCGGCATGGCCGGCGGTTTGGTGAGCAACTCCGATTGCGGGAGAAAGCTGTATTTGTCGAGCATGCCTTCTTCGTTCCAAATCAGGACCTCTTTGCCGAGCGTGCGTAGCGAAAGACCCATCGCGAGCTGACTTCCAAGCGCGTCGCCGTCGGGTCGCACGTGACCCAAGACCGCAAAGCGCTGATTTTCGCGAATGGCCTCGGCGATCTGCTCGAATTTGGAATTGCTCACTCGCGCTTCTCTTCGTCGCTGTCGATCTGCTGCAAAATTTCTACGATGCGTGAGCCGCGGGCGATCGATTCGTCGAGATGAAAAAGCAAATGAGGCGTGAATTTCATGACTACGCGTTTTGCGAGCTCGGCTTGCAACGCGGCCCGTTGCGTTTCGAGCTTCTTCATCACGCTTTCGCTGCTTTGCGGTCCGAGGATGCTGACAAAAACGTGCGCGCTTTTGAGATCCGGTGTGACATCGACGTGATTGATACTGACGAGCGCGCCTTCAAAATTCATCTCCCGCGTCATGATTCCGCTCAATTCCCGTTTTACGACTTCGTTGACGCGCAACATTCGATGTTTCATAAAGCCCTCTCATTTCCGTTAAAGTTTTTGCGCCATCGCTTCCAGTTGGTAGCACTCGATAATGTCGCCGACGTGGTACTCGCTGAAATCGCCGAGCTTGATACCGCATTCCAATCCGGACCGGACCTCTTTCACGTCGTCCTGGAACCGGCGCAGCGTCGAAACGCCGCCGTCGTAAACCGGCTGACGTTTGCGGGTGACGCGCGCACGAGCGACACGAGCGATTCGCCCATCCGTGACGAGGCAGCCGGCGACGATGCCTCGGCTCAATTCGAAGACTTGTTTCACTTCAGCGTGGCCGATGATCGTTTCGCGGAATTCCGGATCGAGTAATCCGGCCATCGCGTCTTTGAGCTGATCGATCAGCTCGTAAATGATGCTGTAGAGCTTGATCTGGACGCCTTCGCGTTTCGCAGCCGTGACCGCCATGTTCTCGACTTTGATGTTGAATCCGACAACGACAGCGTTCGACGCGCTCGCGAGCAAAATATCGGATTCCGAAATCGGCCCGACTGCGGCGTGAATGATTTCGAGCACCACCTTTTTGCTCTCGATTTGACTCAACGCGCCCGTGATCGCTTCGACCGATCCCTGCGTGTCGCATTTCAAAACTAATTTCAACGTCTTCTTGCCATCGGCGGCTTCCAGCAACGTTTCGAGCGTCGCGCGTTGCGGCACGCTCAACTTCTCCGCGCGTTTCACATCTAATCGCTCTCCGCTCAAAGTTTTTGCCGCGCGCTCGGAGTCCATCACGAGAAATTCGTCGCCGGCATTCGGCAGTCCGGTGAATCCCAAAACTTTCACCGGCGTTGACGGTCCGGCTTCTTTCACCGGCTTCGCTTTGTCGTCGATCAACGATTTCACTTTGCCTGAATAATTGCCGCAGATGAAAGACTCACCGATTTTCGCAGTGCCCATTTGCACGATGACGGTGGCGGTCGGTCCGCGACCCGGCTCGACCTGCGCTTCAATCACCGTGCCGCGCGCATTCGCCGTCGGCGATGCTTTCAAATCCATGACTTCGGCCTGCAGCAACATCATCTCGAGCAAGTGATCGATCCCGGTCCCGCGCGTCGCTGAGACTTCGCAGACGACCGTTTTGCCGCCCCAATCTTCGGGCGTGAGATCGCGCTCCTGCAGTTGCTTCTTCACTTTGTCGATGTTCGCGCCAGGTAAATCGATTTTGTTGATCGCGACCATGATCTCAACATGGGGCGCCGCTTTCGCGTGATTGATCGCCTCGATGGTTTGCGGCATGACGCCGTCATCCGCCGCGACCACGAAGACCACGATGTCGGTGACGTTCGCGCCACGCGCGCGCATCGCCGTAAACGCGGCGTGACCCGGCGTGTCGATGAACGTGATGTTCTGATTCTTGTACTCAACGGTGTAAGCGCCGATGTGCTGCGTGATTCCGCCCGCTTCGCCAGCCGCGACACGCGTTTTGCGGATCGCATCCATCAACGAAGTCTTTCCGTGGTCGACGTGACCCATGAAAGTGATAATTGGCGCGCGCGGTTTGAGTTCTTCTTCCTTCTCAATGACCGGCGGCGGTGGCGCGACGACAACTTGCTCGACTTTGTGAACGCCCCCGCCTTTTTCGCGGCGTTCTTTTTCCAAAACGAAGCCATGGCTCTCCGCAATCTTCGATGCGATGTCGGGCTCGATCGTCTGATTGACGTTCGCAAAAATATTAAAGTTCATTAGCTCGGCAATGAGCTGGTGCGGTTTCAAACCGAGATCGATCGCGAGTTGCTTTACGATGATCGGCGGCTTGATGTGGATCACTTTTTTCCCGTCTTCGCGCGGTTCTTCTTCCGTCGCCACGGTTTCAGTCACGGCTTCGTCCGCTGTCGATTTTGGAGTCGGAGCCGGCGCGGGTTCGGGCGCTTTTGGCTTGGGCGGCGCAGCCGTTCCTGCGAGCGATTCGCGGATGCGCGAGATTGGCGGCAACACCGTGGTTTTCTTTTTCGGCTCGCCGTCGGCGGACTTCTTCTCTGGTTGTTTCTTGTCGATCAACGAAACGGTCGCAACCGGCGCACGATGAGTGGCGACGGGTTTCGCAGCCGGCTTTGCTTCAACGGTCGGGTGAGCGGGTTTTTTTGCCGGCGCGTGAGCATGCGCCGGTTTGGCGTGAGATTTTACCGGCTCTTTCGAAACCTTACCCTTGGCCGCGGCAGGCTTATGGTGCGCGGCGCTCGGTTTACGGGCTGCTGGTTTTTTTGCCGCTGGTTTCGATTTTGTTGCCATTTAAAAGATTTATTCATGGCTCAACCTGGTTGAGCCGAGCCCGCTGCTTCTTGTTTCGTATCCTGTTTGTGGACGGCATCGTGAATTTCTTGAGCCTTCGCCTCGTCCACGCCGAGAATATCTACCAAATCTGAAACGTCCGCCGCGTGCAAGCCTTCCAGATTCGTGAATCCGGATTTCACTAACGAAACCGCTTGCTCCTCCGTGATCGGCAATTCTTTGGCCAACGTTTGCGCCGCTTGCGCGACCTTTTGTTCGACCGCCGTGGTCGCAGAGGTGTCTTTGTCGATGTTGATTTCCCAACCGGTGAGTCGTGAAGTCAGTCGCGCGTTTTGTCCCTTCTTGCCGATCGCGAGAGACAATTGATCTTCGTCGACCGAAATCTGCGCCGCCTTCTTTTCCAGATCGAAGTTTATGGCTTTGACCTTCGCCGGCTTTAACGCTTCGAGAATGAAGTCCTTCGGATCCGAACTCCAACGAATGATGTCCACCTTCTCGTTATTGAGCTCGCGAACAATATTTTTGACGCGCGAACCGCGCATTCCGACGCACGCGCCCACCGGATCGACTTTGTCGTTCGCGCTCCAGACCGCGATCTTTGTCCGATAACCCGCTTCGCGCGCGATGCCACGAATCTCGACCGTGCCGTCCGCAATCTCGCTGACTTCCAATTCGAAAAGGCGACGAACAAATTTCGGATGACTGCGCGAAACGATGATCTCAGGCCCACGCAATCCGTTTTCGACTGCGACGACATAAGCGCGGAGGCGATCGCCGACGTTGTAATCTTCAACCACGACGCGTTCGCGCTGCGGCATGACCGCTTC
>QHOZ01000059.1:16941-39271 GCA_003219495.1 Verrucomicrobiota bacterium
CAGCGATGCGTCCGAAATTCTTTGGCGTGACTTCGACTTCGACGGTGTCGCCAAGGTTCGCGTCCGGTTTGAGTCTGCGCGCGCGGCTTAGCGCGATCTCGTCCTGCGGATTAGTCACGGTTTCAACCACGATCAAATTGGCGAGCGCGCGGATGTCGCAAGTCTTCGGGTCGATGTCGATCCTCAGATCGCGGGCGGCGCCGACACTTTTCTTGGAGGCTGAGAGCAACGCGGTGGAAAGAGCTTCGAGCAGGGTCTCGCGTTTGATTCCGCGCTCCCGCTCCATGTAATCCAGCATTGCTGCTATTTCCGCGTTCATAAAACATCCAGTCCGCAGACTAAAAAGAGTGGGACGTCTCTTCCCACTCCCTCCAGCGCGGACTAGGCGGTAAGGTTACGCTCGGGCTGGAACAGCGTCAAGGTGTGGGGTTGAACCGCGCGAGCGCAGCGTCCAACATTGCTTCTTCGTGAACTCGCGCGCTGCCAGCTTGTTAATCGTGATCGCCGTTTGGGCGGCGCTTTATTTTCCCGCGCTCGGCTCGCTCGCGATCAAAGGCGAGGAAGGCCGCCGGATTCTGCCCGGGATTACGATGCTGCAAACCGGTAACTATTTAGTACCGCAGGTTGGGGGCGAGACCTACTTTCGGAAACCGCCGCTGGTGAACTGGCTGGTCGCGGCCTCATTCAAATTCACGGGCATCCAAAACGAATGGACCGCGCGGTTGCCGTCCGTGATTTGCGTTCTGCTCGTTGCGCTCTCGTTTGTAACCGTTGCGCGGAATTCGTTAGGCAATCGAGGATCGACAATCGCTGCGCTGATGTGGCTGATCAATGCCGGCATTATCGAAAAGGGCCGGCTCATCGAGATCGAAGCGCTTTACGTTTCGCTTTGCGCGCTCGCGATCGTTTTATGGCTGAGCTTTTGGCTGCAAAGAAAATCGCCGTGGCTTATTTGGACCGTGCCGTTTGTTGTTCTCGGCCTCGGCTGGCTCGCGAAAGGGCCGGTGCATCTTGTTTTTTTCTACGGCGTGGTCATCGCGGTGATTTGGAAAGAGCGAAACTGGCGGGCGCTTTTTCATCCGGCGCATTTTGTCGGCATTCTTATCATGCTCGGAATCTTCGCGGCTTGGGCGATCCCGTTTGTGCAGGCAACTAATCAAGTCACCGCGACCACGAAATGGTCGCAACAATTCACGGGCCGCTTGCGCGGAAGCGATTTCCAGTTTGGCCGTTGGATCTTCAATATTCCGCACGGCGTTCTCTATCTCCTGCCGTGGGTAATTTTTCTTCCGCTCGTGAAATTTCAAAGTTTTGCGGACGGGAAAGATCGACAACTTGCGCGCGCGCTGGCATGGGGCGCGGCCGTTCCATTCGTAATCGTGAATCTCGTCCCGGGATCAATCCCGCGTTACGCGATGCCGGCAATCGTGCCCGCGATCTGGTTGCTGGCGATGACGTTGACGCAAGAAAATCTGCGATGGCCGCAATGGCTGACCGGCAAAACATTTTCCTGGAGAGCGCGCGAACGTTGGATCATCGGCATCGTGATCGTCGCGTGCCTCGCGATGTGGATATACGCGATCGGCGTTGTTCCGCGTTTGCATCAGCGGCAACGGATCAAGCGGCTCGCGGCGCAGGTCGAGTCAAATATTCCGCAAGGCGAGACCCTTTACGCGCTCGATCCAAATTATCAGCCGATCTTTTTTTACATGCGCTCCAAGCTCGCTTATGCGGACGACATCGCGGAATTGCCGGCTGATGTGCATTATCTTTTGGTTCGCCCGGAGCGGGAACAGGAAGTCTTAGAGAGTAATCACTGGGCGCCGCGCAAGCCGCGACGGGTCATGCGAAGCACGGACTATCGCAAGGAATCGATTCTTTTACTCAAAATCGAGTAAAGGGCTGGCATTGACAGTGCTAGGGAATTGGAATTAGTTAGCAAGCTAACGAATTTCAATCCGTGAACGATATCGATGTGATTGGTCCGCTTTTGCACGGGGTGGCCCGGGCGTGGCGGCTGAAACTCGACGAGCGGCTCAAACCGATGGGGTTGAGCCAGGCCAAATGGCGGACGCTGCTTCGCTTGTCGATGTCGCCCGACCCTCTGACCCAGGCCGAAATTGCGTCGCACCTCGGCATCGAAGAACCAACCTTGGTGACGTTGCTGCATCGCCTTGAAGACGATCGATGGGTTGCGCGCAAAAACGCCGCGCACGATCGCCGCTGCAAAACGGTCCATCTGACACGACGCGCGCAACGGGTGATCGAGGAGATTAACTCGGAGGCATTCAAGCTTCGTCATGAGCTCCTCGACGACATTACCGCCGCCGATCTGCGCACATGTATTCGGGTGCTCAATCACATCCAACACAAAGCGGAGAAGGGGAGCGGGAACGGGAAAAATTCCGCAGCTCGGGCGCGAAACGGAAAGAACGGAAAGAATTAAGATGGGAACCCGAATAGATTCAGGGAATGGAGCCGCGACCGAAGTTCGGGAGACCAATCGTGTGAAAACAACGAGCGACAAAAAATCGCAGCGAGTTCCGCGCTGGGGGATCTTTCTCTTCGTGCTTCTCGCGGCCTTCGCGGTCGCGCGAACTTTGCAGCGTGGCGTGGAAACGAAGAAAGCATCGCAACCGCCGGTGCGTCCGGTTTTGGTCGCGAAAGTGACGAGCAAAGATGTTCCGTTGTATATCGACGAAATCGGAACGTGCGCTGCCTACGAAAGTGTCCAGGTGCAGGCGCAGGTCAGCGGCAAAATCATGCAGCGCCATTTTCAGGACGGAGCCGAAGTGAAAAAAGGCGATCACCTTTTGACGATTGATCCCGCGCCGTATCAAGCCGCGCTGGATCAGGCGAAAGCGCAAGCCGCATTGGATCAGGTGACATTAAAACGCCAGGCGGATTTGCGCTCAAAAGGGGTGAACGCGCCGCAAGATTACGACACCGCGGTTGCGAACGCGCAGAAATCGCAAGCCCTGTCGGAAGCTGCGCAAGTGAATTTCGATTATTGTTTCATCAAATCGCCAATCAACGGTCGCGTCGGATTGCGAAACGTCGATATTGGGAACCTGGTTGGCCCATCGAGTTCGCCCCTCGTCATCATTCAGGGACTAGATCCGATTTATACCGACTTCACGATTGCGGAAACGGATCTAGCATTGGTTCGAAAATATCTCGGCGGACCAAATGTGAAAGTGCAGACCTGGTCGCCCGACGCCAAAATTGCGCCGCGTACCGGCGATTTATATTTCATCGACAACGCGATCCAACCGGGAGCGGGCACGGTGAAAGCACGCGCGGTTACGCCAAATCAGGACCGCGCACTCTGGCCATCGGAATTTGTGCGGGTTCGTTTCATTCTCGATACGATCAAAGACGCGCGCCTTGTGCCGGCGCAAGCAGTGCAGATCAGCCAAAGCGGTCCGTTTGTTTTTGTGATGAAGCCCGATAACACGGTCGACCTTCGGCCGGTGAAACCTGGACAGCGTCAGGACGGCGATATGACCGTGATCGAAAGCGGTGTCGAGCCCGACGAAACGGTTGTGGTCACGGGACAACTTGCGCTTGCCCCGGGATCAAAAGTTGATCCTAAACCGTACGCGGCAACGCCACCGGCGAATCAGGACGCCGATTCGAAGAGCACCATGTAATTTCATGGATCAATCCGACGAACATGACGGCTCGGGTAATGGCGACCGCGAATCGCAAGATCAACATCGGCTAGGATCGACATCGGCGAGCACGCCGCAGTCGCCGAAGTTAGTTCCGGTTAAAGGAACGGGACTTTCCGGGCCGTTCATTCGCCGTCCGGTAATGACGGTGTTGCTGACCGCGTCGGTCATCGTCGCGGGCCTGGCGACTTACAACAAACTGGCAGTGAATGATCTTCCGGCGGTTGATTATCCAATCATTCAAGTCAGCTGTTCGTATCCGGGCGCAGATCCGGTGACGATGGCGAACAACATCGCGACGCCACTCGAAAAACAATTTCTACAAATTCCCGGTCTCGACATCATCACGAGCTCGAGCGGGCAGGGAAACACTTCGCTCACTCTCCAGTTTGTCCTGAGCAAAAGCATTACCGACGCGGCCACGGATGTGCAGGCGGCAATTCAACGCGCGACCGGGAAATTGCCCATCGATCTGCCGAGTCCGCCGACATTTAGTAAGACGAACCCAAACGACCAGCCGGTGTATCTGGTCGGATTAATGTCCGACACGCTCACGGACGGTGCTCTATATAAGTACGCATCCACGGTCGTGGCGCAGCGGATGGCGATCCTCCCCGGCGTTTCGCAAGTAAACATTTACGGTGTTCAAGCGGCGATCCGGATCAAAGCCGACCCGGCAGCGCTTGCCTCGCGCGGTCTAACAATGGACGACCTGGCGGGCGCGATTAAGGCCGGCACCGTCTATTCGGGCGCGGGACAATTCGATGGGCCGCATCGCACGTTTGTTTTGCAGCCGAACGGCCAGATCGATCAGGCGGACGGTTACCGAAACCTGATCGTCGCGCGGAACAAGGATAACTCGCCGGTTTATTTGCGCGACATTGCGGAAGTTAAACAAGGTGTGCAGGACGAGCGCACGTCGCGTTTCTTCTTCGCCCGCGGATATAATCCACCGGGATCGATCGTCGTCCTCGCGGTTTCGCGTCAGGCGGGCGCGAATGCTGTCGAAGTCGCGAATTCGGTCAAAGCTCTCACGCCCGAGCTGCGCGCAGGCTTGCCGGGCTCGATCACGCTCCTCCCGGTTTTCGATCGCTCACAGACGATTGTGAACTCGGTCCACGATGTGCGCACGACCTTGATGATCGCGTTCGTGTTGGTTGTCATGGTCATTTACCTGTTTCTCGGTCGCGCGAAGGACACGTTGATTCCGGCAGTCGCGTTGCCGCTTTCCTTACTGCTCACGTTCGCGGCCATGTACCTCCTCGGGTTCTCGATCAACAACCTGACCTTGATGGCACTGACATTGGCGATCGGTTTTCTTGTCGATGATGCAATCGTGTTTTTGGAAAACGTGATCCGCCGCGCCGAGAACGGCGAATCCATCGTGAAAGCTGCTTTCAACACTGCCGGCGAAATTTCGTTCACGATTTTATCAATGACGCTGTCACTGGCGGCGGTTTTTATTCCGCTCGTACTTCTGCCGGGATTGCTCGGCCGCATCTTCCAGGAGTTTTCGATCACTATTATTGTGGCGATTCTCGCGTCGGGATTGGTTTCATTGACGCTCACTCCGCTTATGTGCGCTCGCATTCTCGATGAACGCCGCGCCGGTCACCGACGCACGCGAATGGAGGGCTGGACGGGTGATTTCATCAAACGCGTCATCCAATGGTACAGCGTCGCGCTCGATCGCTTTCTTGACCGCGCGTATCTCACGGTGCCGATTCTCCTCGTGTGCGTCCTCGGTCACTGGTTTTTCTCCACTCATTTGCCGTTCACGCTGCTTCCAGTGGGAGACAGCGGTTCTGCTCGCGGCGTTTTCATCGCGCAGGAAGGGACGTCGCCCGAACAAATGCGCGCATACCAGAAGCAGGTGAACGAAAAGATCATTGCCGAACCGGGCGTCGCACAATTTTTCACTGTCGCGGGCTCAGCGCAGCGCAGCGCTGCATCGCAGGCTGTAATCTTCGCCGTTTTCAAACCGCGCGATCAGCGCGACCCGATCGAGCAATGCTTGTTGCGTTTGCAAAAGTCGATCAGCACGATCCCGGGAATCACAGCGGTCATCACCCCGCAGCCGGTTTTGCAAATTAACGTCGGCGCGACCAACCAAACCCAGGGACAGTACGCGTATACGCTCAGCGGAATTGTTCCGGACGAAGTTTACGCCGCGACTGATCAATTGATGGCGAAGTTGCGCACTTTCAAGGGATTCGCGTCGGTCCGCTCGGATTATTACCACAGCACGCCGAACTTGACCGTGAACATCGACCGTGAACGCGCCGCGACTTATGGCGTCTCGACTTCGGCGATCCAAAGTTTGTTAAGGAACGCCTATTCTCAGAACTACGTCTATCTGATCAAACAACCGGAAGATCAGTATCAGGTGATCCTCGAAGTGAAAGACAATGAGCGCTCGGCCCCTGGCGATCTCAATAATCTTTATGTTCGGAGCAGCAGCGGGAGCACGATTACCCCAAGCGGATCGGGTGGCGGCGGAAGCACAACCAGCGGGACGGCGGCGGATCTCGTTCCGTTGCGCGCAGTTACGTCAACAAAGACAGTGGTTGGTCCGCAGGCGGTGAACCATTTCGATCAATTCACCAGCGTGACGATTAATTTCAATCTGCTGCCGGGTGTGGCTATCGGCGATGCGACAACCTACATCGAAAATTCATTTGCCGAGGTGAGCCGGCAGTACCCCAGCGTGCAATCTACTTTCCAGGGTGAAGCGCTTGTCTTCCGCCAATTGTTCCGCGCGCTGCCGTTGCTTTTGCTCGGCGCGATTTTCGTGATGTATGTGATTCTCGGAATTCTTCGTCTTCCATTCGACGTTGTCGCTCTACAGCGTGATCGGACTTTTCCTGTTGCTCGGCATCGTGAAGAAAAACGGCATCATGGTTGTCGATTTTGCGTTGCAACGAATCGACGAGGGCTGGGACCTGCGCTCCGCGATCCACGAAGCGAGCGTCGAACGTTTTCGCCCAATCATGATGACCACGCTCTCGGCGTTGATGGGAGCAATTCCGCTCGCACTTGGTTTCGGCCAGGACGCCGCGTCGCGCCGGCCGCTCGGTCTCGTAATCGTCGGCGGTCTTATTTTTTCGCAAATGATCACATTGTTTGTGACCCCTGTGATTTATCTCTGGCTCGAGTGGTTCCAGGAACACGTGCTCGACAAAGTGCCGTTTCTTCGCAGCGCGCACTATCATGAGCACGATTTCGGTGGCGGACCGAAGCCAGCCGATTATCCGCCGGTCCCCGCAGGCGCGAGGTAATCCTCGAGATTCTCTCAACGCGCTTGCGTCGTAGCGTTTAGTGCCGGGCTCTTTTCGCACGACATGGAATAACCCGTGCTTTTAAGAAGCGGTTCTCCTTCCGATGAATCCGAAGACCAAGATTATTCTCACCGTTTTGTTAGGCCTGGCTTGGGCCGGCGTCGCAGTTGTCGGCGGTCACGCCTTGCTCAGTTACGAAAATGCGCCCGGTGAAGTCGGCAAAGTTCCTTCGGCCTGGCCAGTAAACTCTTCAATTCGACTCGCGACCGATCGGCCGACGCTGGTGGTGTTCGCGCATCCGCAATGCCCGTGCACCCGCGCGAGCATTTCGGAACTGGCCTCAATCGTCGCGCACACGCAGAGCAAAGCGCGCGTTCTCGTTTTGTTCTACACGCCGCGTGACACCGGAGATGATTGGCGAAATACCGACAACTGCCGCACCGCGGCGCAAATTCCCGGCGTCTCAGTGTTGGCCGACGTCGATGGCGAAGAAGCCGAGCGCTTCGGCGCCGAAACTTCAGGTCACGCGTTTTTGTTCGAACCGAACGGTCGTTTGCTTTTCAACGGCGGCATCACCGCATCGCGCGGACACGCTGGAGGCAATGCAGGCGAGAGCGCGATTGTTTCTTTGATCGACAATCAATCCGCCGGCAGCGCGCAAGCATTTGTATTCGGCTGTTCGTTTAAAACTCAGCGTGAGGGAGATCGTAAGTGTTTGAAATAATCCGCAAAGGGACGCAGCACGAATCGCCGGCCGCGCGCGCGGACGAGCTCTTCAAGCAGCAACAACAGGAGATTTACGTTAAGACCGATCAGCTCTTCGCGAAGCTGATGGCTTGCCAATGGCTGGCATGCGTCGTCATGGCGATCGTCATTTCGCCTTATACTTGGAGCGGCCAGGCGAAAGCGATTCATGCTCACGTTTGGGCGGCAATTTTCCTCGGCGGTGCAATCAGTTTTTTTCCAATCTGGCTGACGCGCGCTTGGCCCGGCGCAGTCATCACACGTCACGTCATCGCCGTCGCGCAAATGCTGATGTCAGCCTTGCTCATCAGCGTCACCGGCGGTCGAATCGAAACGCATTTTCACGTTTTCGGTTCGCTCGTGATTCTTTCCTTCTATCGCGATTGGCGAGTGCTCATTCCCGCGACAATCGTCGTCGGTCTCGATCACTTCCTGCGCGGCATTTACTATCCTTACTCGGTCTACGGTGTCCTAGCCGCGAGCCCGTGGCGCTCGATCGAGCACGCCGTTTGGGTCGTGTTTGAAGATGTGTTTCTGGTCATCTCCTGTCTCCGAAGCATTCGCGAAATGCGCTCAATCGCCAATCGCACCGCGGCCTTGGAATTGAGCGAGCAAAACTTCCGGCAAATTTTCCAGGAAGCGCCGATCGGCATGGCCGTCGTCGGGTTGGACGAAAAGTTTCTCCAGGCGAACGCAAAGCTTTGCCAAATGGTCGATTATTCGGAAGACGAGCTGCGAACTCGCACTCCGCTCGACATTACACACAAGGACGATGTCGATCTTAGCCGAAGGGTTGCCACGGGAATGTTAGACGGATTGCACAGTCGCATCGAAAAGCGTTACCTGCGCAAAGACGGCAACTTCGTCTGGGCTGCCCGCACCGGTTGCGTAATTCGGGACGAAAATGGCGACCCGCGTCATTTCCTCATCATGATCGAGGACATTTCCAAGCGAAAGCGAGCGGAAGAGGCGGTGCGCGATTCGGAAGAACGTTATCGTCTCTTGTTCGAAACGAATCCTTATCCGGTTTGGGTTTACGATCCGGAAACGCTTGCATTTCTTGCCGTCAATCAAGCCGCAATCGATCGCTACGGATTCTCGCGCGAAGAATTTCTGTCGATGACGATCAAGGATATTCGTCCGGCACACGATGTGGCCACTTTGCTGGACGACGTTTCGGAGTCCTCGTCCGAAACAACCAGATGGCGGCATCGCAAAAAGAATGGCGCCGAGATCGACGTCGAAATAACGGCGCGTTCGATCTCATTTAACGGCCGAGACGCGCGACTTGTTCTGGTCAACGACGTGACCGCCAGATTACGCAGCGAAAAAGCCCTGGAACAGGCGCGGGATGAAGCGGACCGCGCGAACAAGGCGAAGAGCGAATTTCTCTCGCGCATGAGTCACGAATTGCGCACGCCACTCAACGCGATTCTCGGTTTCGGCCAACTTTTGGAGCGACAAAACCCAACGCCCACTCAGCGCGTTCGCGTTAAACACGTCATCAACGCAGGCCGTCATCTTCTCGGCTTGATCAACGAGGTTCTCGATATCAGCCGGATCGAAGTCGGCCGGATGCAACTTTCTCTCGAAGCAGTGTGCGTGGCCGAAGCAATTGAAGAAACGCTCGATCTCATGCGACCGCTCGCGCACGAGCGCCGGATCAAGCTCGTCGCCGATGTCGATCTTGACGCAACCGTTCATGTGATGGCGGATCGGCAGCGCTTCAAACAAGTTCTGCTGAACCTGCTCACGAACGCTGTTAAATACACACCGGTCGGAGGAAGCGTAACGGTTTCGTATCACCAAAACGGAGACGACAAGCTGCGCATTCGAGTCGCCGATACCGGTCCCGGTATCGCCAAAGAAAAAGTGGCTCGTTTGTTCACGCCGTTCGATCGGCTTGGCGCGGAAATGTCGGGCGTCGAAGGCACCGGACTTGGACTCGCCTTGTCGCAACGATTGATGCAGGCAATGCAGGGCGCGATTGGAGTAGAGGATACCGCGAATAACGGGAGCACTTTTTGGGTGGAGCTTCCCAGAGCAACATCGCCACTCGAGCAGACGCGCTCGCGAAAGCGGAAAACGCCGACGCGACAACCGCGGGCAGAGGGCCACAAGCGCACCGTCCTTTACATTGAAGATAATCTTTCGAACCTGACGTTGATCGAACAGCTCCTTGAGGAGCGGCCGGAAATCGAATTACTCACTGCGATGCAAGGCCGGGTGGGTCTGGATTTGGCGCGCCAACATGCGCCCGACCTAATCTTGCTGGATTTGCATCTTCCGGATGTGCCCGGTTGGGACGTTCTTTCCGAATTGAAAGCGGACACCAACACTTCGGACATTCCAGTTGTCGTCATCAGTGCGGATGCGACTTCCCATCAGGTAAAACGTTTATTGAAAGCGGGCGCCGTCAGCTATCTAACCAAACCTCTCGACGTCCCTGAATTTTTCCGCGTGCTCGACGGCACCACGTCGGCAAACGGCAACGGACAAAACGATGCATCGCGATCGCGCGCTAATTTAGCAGAAATGGAATCCACATCATGAGCACATCATCCTGGACTAACGACGCGGCCCAACTCGCCAAAATGAAAATTCTTATCGTCGATGACGAACCGGTTAACGTTGCGCTGCTCGAAGAAATTCTCGTGGAGAACGAATTCACCCGTTTCGCATCCGTCACCGATTCAAAGTGCGCGGTTGACACTTGCCGTGAATTTCAGCCGGACCTTGTTCTGCTCGACTTGATGATGCCGGCACCGGATGGATTCGCGATTCTCGAATCGATCCGCGCTTACTCCGGCGAAACCTTTTTGCCAATTGTCATCCTCACCGCGGACACGAACGACGAGTCGAAGCGACGCGCGCTCGAAGCTGGCGCCACCGATTTCCTGCTCAAGCCTTTCGATCACGTGGAGGTCGCGCTGCGTATCCGGAATCTTCTCAAGAGCCGGCTCGCTCATCTGCTGCTCGATCTTCAGCGCGCTGCGCTCGAGGACGCGGTCTGCCAGCGCACCGCTGAGCTACGCGCCACGATCGCGCAGTTGGAAGCGCGCACGCAATTGCTCGCAACCGACAGCTGAAGTAGCGACCAAAGGCGGGTCGATGAATAGATCGACATCCGCGCGATGTTAGGTTCGTCCTAGTCGACGACGATGATCACTTTCCCGCGCGCGTGTCCTTCTTCGACGTAGGCGATGGCTTGCTGGATCTCGCTCAACTTGTAGGTCCGATCGATGACCGGCTTGAGTTTTCCGCTTTGCATTTGATCAGCAAAATACTGCAAGTCTGATTGCTTCATCTCCGCCATCATCATTCCCATTTGCTGGCCGACAAACGGTTTCATGATCAGCGCTTTCAGTGGTTTCATCATCACTCCGACCCAGCCTTGCTGATTTGAGCTGCCGCCGCCAATCATCACGTATTTTCCCTTTGGAGTTAACATCTTGCGGTTTTCCGAAAGCGAGTGGTTCGACACGTTATCGAGGATCACGTCGTATTTTTGATCGCTCTTGGTGTAATCCTCTTTCGTGTAATCGATCACACGATCCGCCCCGAGCGATTTTACAAGATCGACATTCTTCGTGCTGCAAACACCAGTGACGTCCGCGCCGAAACTCTTCGCGATCTGCACCGCAAATGTGCCAACGCCACCGGATGCGCCGTTAATCAAAACTTTTTGGCCCGATTGAATTTTTCCCTTGTCCCGAATGGCCTGCAGCGCGGTGAGTCCAGCAATATTAACCGAGGCCGCTTCTTCGAACGTTACGTTCGCGGGTTTCAGCGCGACGGCGCGGTCCGCGCGTGGCGTGACGTATTCTGCGAACGCGCCGCCTTTTCCGCCAAACACTCCGTCGCCCGGCTTGAAATTCGTCACGTTCTTGCCAACCGCCTCCACCGTTCCAGAAAAATCCACGCCCAAACGCGTGTCTTTTGGTTTACGCAGCCCCGTCGCCAACAAGCGAATGATTTTTGGCGAACCTTCAACGAAGTGCCAGTCGTACGGGTTCACTGAAGCAGCGCGCACGCGGACGAGAAGTTGGTCGTCCGTCGGCGTCGGCTTTTCGATTTGCTCGAGCTTAAGATTGGCGAGGCCGTAGTCGCAATAAACGATCGCTTTTATCGGATTCGCGGGCGCATTCGCGTATTTCGCGCAATCATTGGTCGATCGCCAATAGGCAACGAACACGAAAAGGAACGCGACAATCAATAGGACCAGCACGATGCGGAATAGCCATTTGAAGACTCGTTTCATAGTTATTCGACGCTAATTACCACTTTTCCGCGAGCGTGTCCCTCTTCAAGATAGGCGAGCGCCTCCGGGGTTTCGCTCAACGATTTGTAACTGCGATCGATGACCGGTTTCATTTTCCCGGATTGCATGAGATCGGCGATGTAGGCGAGATCGTTGTGATTTAATTGCGCGATGTAAAAACGGAATTTTTGGTCGGTGAACTTCGACATCAGCGGCGTCGTGAAGGATCGAAGCATGTGCAACCCTGTGTCTTCACGCCATCCGGCGCCACCGATTCCGACATTCACGCAAATACCATTCGGCGTGAGGACGCGGCGGCGTTCGGAAAATGTGTGGTTCTGGACGTTGTCGAAAAGCACGTCGTAACGCTCAGGACGATTAGTGAAATCTTCTTTCGTGTAATCGATCACTTGATCGGCGCCGATTGATTTCACAAGATCGACATTGCGCGTGCTGCAAACGCCCGTTACCTCCGCGCCCATCGCTTTCGCGATTTGCACCGCGAATGTGCCGACGCCGCCAGACGCACCATTGATCAAGACTTTTTGTCCGGCTTTGAGCTGGCCGTGATCGCGTAAACCTTGCAGCGCCGTAGTTGCTGCGACTGCGATGGTGGCGCCTTCTTCGAACGTGATGGCAGTTGGTTTCGTGCAAGCGGCGCGGTCGGCCTTCGCGCAAATGTATTGGGCAAGCGCGCCCGCCCGCCCGCCGAATACTTCGTCGCCGACTTTGAATTGGGTCACGCTTTTGCCGACCGCTTCGACGACTCCGGCGTAGTCCACGCCGATGCGTGTATCCTTTGGTTTGCGCAAACCGGTCATTGGACGCAGTGGCCATCCGCCCCTCAGCTGATGTCCGTCCAGCGGATTGAGCGACGCGGCGCGCACGCGCACGAGAACTTGCGTGTCATCCGGCGTGGGCTTTTCGATGTCGCGATTGTTCGGGGTTGCGCTGTAGCGCTCACAGTCGTTCGTCGAACGCCAATAGGCGATGAAGGTGACAATTCCTCCGAGTAAAAGCACAATCACGATGACGCGCAGCGCCCATTTGAATATTGATTTGATTTTCATAGTCGTTAGGCCTCCACCGCTTGGGCTGCGTGTCTTTGTCGCTCCCATGCTTGTGCATCAATACCTTTGAACAAGAACCACAGCATCAGACAGAGGAGTGAGAGAAACATTGGCAACAGCAGCGCATCCGAAGCATAGGCGGGCGCCAGCACGGCTAAGAAATCCTTTACGATAAACCCGACGCCGGCAATGAGCAGAAGTACTCCGAGAAACTTTGGGAAATATCCGGAGCGGTAAATGAGATAACCGCGAAGCACGCTCGGAACACCGTAAAACGCGAGAAAGATCCAACCGCAGTTGCCCGAGATTTTGAGCGAGAGCAACGCCAGCGCGTTCAATTGCTCCGGCGAAAAAGCAGCGAGCTGGGTCGCATTACGTAAAATGATCAGGGCTGCGAAATAAAAAAGCTCTGAGACGGCGTAAACTGCGGTTGAGACCAGGCCAAAGAAAGCGCTGAGAAGGGCGAGGTCGCGATTAACTGCACGAAGCAGGACGTAGAAGAGCCACGCCAGGGCGATGTCACACAATGCTTCGATCAGATAGCTCGCGAAGCCAACGCGATAAAGCACCGGTGAACTCATTATGTTACGGGCAGTCGCCGCGGCGTCGCCGGAGACAATGAATTTTCCCGGCGCGTAGGCCTCGCCGAAATAACCGAAGATCAGCGATAGGATAAAAAGAACGCCGGCTATGCGCGTATATCTTTGCATCGCCGCCAAGCTGGTTTGTTCTGCCTGCGTCATACTTTCGGAGCCGCTCCTTGTGAGTTGTCGATCTTGTCAGTAGTCATTTTGTGGCGCTCCTAGTTGATCGTGATGGCGATCTTTCCGCTGGCGTGACCGGTTTCGAGATATTTGTAGGCGGCCGCCGTTTCAGTAAGCGGATAAGTTTTGGTGAGAGCGGCCGCGATCTTGCCGCTTTCCGTCAAATCGCGCAGAACGCCGAGGTCCTTTTTGTTAATGTCGACGCCAAAGATGACAAACTTCTCCTTCGCAAATTTCGAACGAAAGGCGGCGGTGAATACTCCGACGAACCTGGAGAAAGTCTCTTCGTGCATTCCTGAGCCACCGACTCCGGCCAACACACAGATGCCGCCCGGCTTGAGGACGCGGCGACGTTCCGCGAACGAATGGTTGTCGACGAGATCGTAGATTACGTCGTAACGCTGATCGCCTTTGGTGAAATCTTCTTTCGTGTAGTCAATCACGTGATCAGCGCCTAACGACTTCACAAGATCGACATTCTTTCCGCTGCAAACGCCGGTGACTTCCGCGCCGTAGTTTTTCGCGATCTGAACGGCGAATGTTCCGATTCCTCCGGACGCACCATTGATCAGCACTTTTTGTCCCGATTTCACGCGACCCGTGTCGCGCAGACCTTGTAAAGCAACGAGCGCGGTGGGAATCGAGGCGGCTTGCTCGAAAGTGGTGTTGGCAGGCTTCGACGCGATAGCGCCGTTCTGCCTGACGCAGACGTACTCGGCCAGACAGCCTGCTCGTACACCAAAGACCTCATCGCCCGACTTGAACTCAGTGACGTTCTTCCCGACCGATTCAACAGTTCCGGAGAAATCCGATCCCGGGATCGGGTTTTTCGGTTTACGAAGTCCAAACATGAGTCTGCCGACTCCGCCTTCCAGCATGCCGCCGTCGTAAAATCTGAGGGAAACCGCGCGAACCCGGACGAGGACTTGATTGTCGTTAGGAACTGGTTTTTCAACCTGTTCAAGCTTCAGGACGTCATCGGGCGAACCGTACTCGCAATACCTGATCACTTTCATGCGCGCAGCTCCGTCCGGAATTTTGCGGCCGCAATCATTCGTCGAAGTCCAATAGGCGAATTGAAAGCAGGCGAAGAGAACGACCAGTGTTACCAACCCCGTCCACTTAAGTGCGCGTTTGATTTTCATTGGCCTAACGAGTCACGTAATTTGCGCGGCCAACGCCGGAACTCGCGCCCCTTTGATCAGGAGGTAGAGCATGAGCGCCATTTCGCCGAAGAGCACCGGCTGCAAATAACCGAACAGCGCACTGTAGTTTTCCCGAAAGAACAACGCGGTGAAGCTAAGCACGAGCCAGCCAAAGCAGTTGATCATGAGCCAGACGCCGAGAAAGCGCGGAATGAATCCGGCCCGGTAAATGAGTAACCCGAGCGGAAACAACCACAATCCCCAGAAAATTTCCGCGATGAATTGGCCGTAGTTGTAAAGACGCAGGAAAAACATCGCGAGCGCGTCGCGTTGCGGTTTGTCGAATACGGCGAGGAATTCACCCCCGCGAAAGAGAATCAACGCGGCGATGTCGTTGATTACGTTCAGAAAGCAGACCGCCGCTGAGACGAGAACGAAACTCATCAGCAGCAACGCCCAAGTCTTGTTTACGTCGCGCAGCAGCCGGTAAAATGCGACGCCGAGACAGATGAAAATGACCTGACCGATAAGATCGCCGAAGATCGACAAGCGGAACATTGTCTCGTGCGCGAGAATGTTCGTAGCGGTCGCGGCCGCGTCCCCGCGCACGACGAGTTTGCTTGGAACGTAAAGCATGCTGAATGGCGCGGTCACGATCATCGACAGGTAAATGAACCCGGCGATGCGCGCGGCTTTCTTGGTTTCGTTCATGTGGTGTTCCGTTTGAGTGTTCGTCGATCGCGAAAATTAAATGGGTCCGCGATAACGACGCAGCTGGACTGCTGCGATGATAAATCCCGCGGCTACGATCAGTCCGATCCAAAGTCCCGGCGTCGCGAGAAATCTGCCGGGAGTCAGTTGCGACAAATCGACCGAGATGCTCCGATGCATTTGGAAATCGAAGGCGGTGCTGCCCAGGTCGAGCAGACGATTCTTCAACATCGAGGCGAAGTAACTCGTGTTGAAAGTGATTTTTTCAAAAATGCCGATCGCGAGCGGCGGCAAAACGGCCCAGAGAAATGTCGCGCGCCGCGCGATGCCGGAGACCAACAACGCCCAGCCGTAAATCGGCGCGTGCCAGAGCGCGATCACGATGAGGCCGTAAAACAGGACGACCGATTCGCGAAGTAGATTGAAATTTTGCCACGTCGTTGCCGCGAGACCACTTGGCGCGAGGACCGCGCTGCTCAGCAGGAGCAGGATGAATTGCGTTACGACCGCGACGACGAAAATCACTACCGGCAAAATTGCGAGCGTAACGATCGCCTTGGAAAGAACAGTTGTGAGGTCCGAGACCGGCAGCGATTTCCAAAACAAGATGCTTCGATCGCGGCGTTCACCGTAAAGCGCGTCTAGGCAGTAGAAGAAGCCGACGATGAACGCGGTGAGGATGAGCATCATCGCGACAATGTCGTAGGGCAGCTCGATCGCAGCGCGACGGCGCGCTTCATCAAGAATCATCGCATTGCGTCTGCGTTCGGGGAGATGGCCGGCACTGATCAATGCTCCGAGCAAGATCACTCCGGAAACGATCATCGGCGCGATGTAGATCGATTTGTTCTCCCACAATTCGCGCAGGACCGACCAATACATCGGCTGCGTTGTCGATCTTGCGATGGATGCAGTGTTCGCTTCAGCGCTCATTTCGTTGCTCCTTCCTGCGACGCCGTAGTCTCAGGCGAAGTCGGCGTCGGTTGGTTTTGATGATTCATCACCGCGACGAACAAATCGGCGATGCTCGGTGTGCGAACATCTCCGAGCGCGGCGAGCTGGTTGCGGTCGACTTGATCGAACAAAAGCACACTGCGTCCAAAAACCTGGCGTTCCGAGATCGGCTTGAGCGAACGGGCGCCCGCGACGTGATCGGGATGCACCATCACTTCGATGTAGCGCGCTTCGAATTCCTCCATTGTGCATTGGAGAACGATCCGGCCGTGATTGATGAAAATGAGATCGGTCAGAACGTCCTGCACTTCTTCGACCTGGTGCGTCGTCACCAGAATCGTGCGGCTGTGATCGAAGTAATCGTTAAGGAGCGAGTCGTAGAATTGTTTCCGATACAAAATATCGAGACCGAGCGTCGGTTCATCGAGCACGAGCAGCTTCGCATCGATCGCCATCACGATTGCGAGATGCATTTGCGCGACCATCCCCTTCGACAACTCGCGCACTTTGCTGTGCCGCTTGATCGTCGTCTTCGCGAGAAAACTTTCCGCTTTCGCGCGATCGAACTTCGGGTGAACGCCCGCGACGTAATCGAGCAACTGCGTAACGCGGATCCAGCGCGGCAACACCGCAACGTCCGCGATGAATGAGACATCGCGCATGAGTTGCTCGCGCGCGGCCCACGGGTCGCGCCCGAGCACTCTCAGTTCTCCTTGGTACGCGCTGAGGCCGAGGATCGCGTTGAGCATCGTCGTTTTGCCGGCGCCATTTGGTCCGATGATTCCAAGAATGCGGCCTTCCTCGACGCGAAGATCGACATTATCGAGCGCAACGGTTGTGCCGAAAGTTTTGCGAAGAGCGCGGGCTTCAATCGTGGTCATGGTTAATCCTTTTCCGTTTTGGAACGTCGCGTTGCTGCGGGGTGGGGAAGTCGCCGTTGAGCAGATGCTCGCGCGCGCCCCGTTTCACGAACATTCCGAGGCCCCGCCGTTTCTCGACCAACTCTTCATCGACCAGTTCCTGGTAAGCTTTCAAAACGGTGAGCGGATTGATCCGGTAATCGGCCGCAACCGTTCGCACCGAGGGAAGCGGATCTTCTTCTTTAAGAACGCCGTCCAGAATCATGTGCACGACGCGATCGCGGAGCTGTCGATAGATCGGCTGACCATCATTCCATTCACGCGCCATTTCGTGCTCCGAATCCTGGTGACGACGGTCGCTTGCTCGAGCGCGTCCCTTGGTGTTTGCCTCTCATGTAGTCATATAGTTAACTATAACACCATTTCAGGCAAGCTTTTTTTAGACGTCACTAATCCGACCCGCTCGCTGGCTCACGATCAACAAAAATTGAGGATCGACGAGCTGCGCTGTAACGCCGTTTTGGTTCGCCAACAATGTTTTGGTAGCGCGCAAATGAGCGTCGCACCAGAGCAACGTCACCTGGCCGCGATCATGTTTACGGACTTCGTGGGCTACAGCGCGGTCGCGCAAGAGGACGAAGCGCTCGCACTGGAGCTGCTTGATGAGCACCGAAAAATTCTTCGTTCGCTTTTCCCGAAATTTTCCGGAACTGAAATCAAAACAATCGGCGATGCGTTTCTAGTGGAATTTGGCAGCGCATTAAACGCTGCGAATTGCGCGCTAGAAATTCAGCGCACGCTAGCCAAACGAAATCACGACGTCTCGCCGGAGCGGCGCATCGAACTAAGGATCGGCATTCACCTCGGTGATGTGACGCATCGCGACAACGACGTCTACGGTGACGGAGTAAATATCGCATCGCGAATTCAGCCGGTCGCCACATCCGGCGGGATCTGCATTTCTACCGATGTGGAGCGGCAAATTCGGAATGCTTTCGCGCCGCCACTGGAGAAACTTGCGCCGGCCGAGTTGAAAAACATTCAAGCCCCGATGGATTTATTTCGAGTCGTATTGCCGTGGGAAAAAGTAAGGCGCGCCGAGGTGGCGCAGCCGCGGCGGAGCAATCGAACGTTGATGATGTCAATCCTGGCATTGTCGATCTTGCTGGTCGCGAGTGCGGTTTGGTTCTGGCGAGCGCATTCGCACAACGCACCGACATCGAAATCGGTCGCAGTGTTGCCGTTCGTCAATATGAGCGCCGACAAGGAGAACGAATATCTCAGCGACGGGATGACCGAAGATCTCTGCACCGCGTTAACGCAGGTGAAAGGATTGCACGTGCCGGCGCGCACATCGTCGTTCGCATTCAAAGGCAAAACGGAAGACATCCGGAAAATCGGCGAGCAATTAAATGTCGCGACCGTGCTCGAAGGCAGCGTGAGTAAAGCGGGCAACAGGCTGCGCATTACCGCGCAGCTTATTAATGTCGCAGACGGATTCCATCTTTGGGCGGCAAATTACGATCGTGACATGACGGATATCTTGCAGATTCGCAGTGAGATTTCACGGCAGGTGGTCGATGCACTGAAGGTGCAGCTCGGTGTCGAGGAAACACAGCGCCTAACGAAAGCGCCGACAGAAACTTCCGACGCGTATCAGACCTATTTGTTAGGCCGGTACGAATTTAATAAATTCACCGAGGCGGGTTTCAACAAAGCGATCGAGCATTTTCGCCACGCGCTCGATGTCGATCCAAACTTCGCGCTGGCCAACGCCGGGCTGGCCGACGCTTTCAATCTCCTCGGTTACTGGAATTTTGCGCCGCCGAGCGCGGCTTTCCCCGAAGCGAAACGCGCAGCAGAGCGCGCACTCCAGATCGATCCAAACTTGGCGGAAGCTCATAGCGCGCTTGGTTTCGTCACTTACGAGTACGCGTGGCGTTACGCCGACGCCGAGCGCGAGTTGGCCGAAGCGGTGCGATTGAATCCGAAATCTGCCGATGCGCGCCTGATCTATGGCGAGTTTCTCATTTTCATGAATCGCTTTTCGGAAGCGCACGAGCAACTCGATCACGCTCGCCAGTCTGACCCGTTGTCGCCGCACTACCTGGTCGACCTCGCGACCTGGTTTTGGTTTCAGCGACAAACGGATCCCGCGGTCGCCGAATTACAGAAGGCGATCGAAATGGATCCGGACAATGGCCTCACGCATCATTTCATCGCGTATGTGCTGCTTAGGGTGAATCGCGTTCCGGAAGCGATCGGACACATCGAGCGAGCGATTGCACTCGGTGGGGACCACACACCGGAACAGCTCGCCGATTTGAAACAAACATTCGAAACGCAGGGCGCGGCCGCGTTTTTCCGCAAGCAGGCGCAAATGGCGCAAGAGTTGAATGCGAAGGGGAAATATCGCTCACCCGTTTTGATCGCGCTCGCCTATACCTCGGCGGGCGACAATGACGAAGCCCTGACTTCGTTGGAAAAAGCGGTGGCGATGCGCGCGCCCTGGTTGCCAGAGTTAAAATTGGAGCCTACCTACGACCCGATTCGAAACGACCCGCGATTTGTGACGTTGCTAAAAAAAGTCGGACTCGAAAAGTAACTTTGTCGTTATGCCCTGTCGCTCACCACGCGAGTGGCGGCTTACATTTTCAATTGGGCGATGGCTTTTTCGCATTTGGATGGCGGGGGATCTTCGTGGCGGGCGCGCGCGAAATAGATAAAGTCGTGACATCGTATGATCACACACACGAGCCGCGCAATGAGGTGGCAACGTTCCTTTTGGTCATTGTTACTTGTGACAATTGTCGTCGCAGGACTTGTAGGGATCGAGTCCTCGCGCGCCACTAGCCAGGATGATCCGCCTGACGCGAGCGCGACCTCGACCGCGAAGATCGCGCCATGGGTGATCGAGCATACAGCCGAAGGTCAGCAAGCTGAGTTCATTGTCGTGCTCGCCGATCAGGCGGATTTAAGCCCGTCGAGTGTTTTGGCGACAAAAAGCGAGAAGAGTCGGTACGTGCATGATGCGCTATGGACGAAAGCTCAGACGGCACAAGGCCCAGTCTTGGAATGGCTGGATGGTCAAGCGATCGAGCATCGTTCTTTCTATATAGTAAATGCGATTTGGCTAAAAGGTACGCGTGAGATTGCCGAAGCGCTTGCCGCTCGGCCGGATGTGTTGCGTGTGGAGGGTAATCCGCGAATCCGAAATTTTCCTCAACCACTTCCGGTCGTCGACGCGCCTTCGCTTCCTGAGGCTCCAGCGGTGGTTGAACCGGGCATTGCTTACACGCACGCGCCTGCGGTCTGGGCCCTCGGGTTCACTGGTCAGGGCATAGTTGTCGCGGGCGCCGACACCGGATTCCGCTGGACTCATAACGCAATCAAGCCGCATTACCGCGGTTGGAATGGAACCGTGGCCGATCACAACTACAATTGGCACGATTCGATCCACAACAGTGTCGGCAACCCGTGCGGCAACGACTCGCCTCAGCCGTGCGATGACGCCGGGCATGGCACTCATACAATTGGTACCGCGATTGGTGATGATGGCGGCGCCAATCAGATCGGAATGGCGCCCGGCGCCCAGTGTATCGGTTGCCGCAATATGGACCAGGGCGACGGTACGCCCGCAAGATACATTGAATGCATGGAATTTTTCCTCGCGCCTTATCCTGTCGGCGGCACTCCAAGTCAGGGCGATCCAACGAAAGCGCCCGACATCACGAACAACTCTTGGGGTTGCCCGCCATCGGAAGGTTGTTCAGCTACGACTCTGCAAGCTGCAGTCGAAGCTCAACGCGCTGCCGGCATCGCGATGGTTGTCTCCGCAGGTAATTCCGGCCCGGGCTGTTCGACGATTGTCGATCCTCCATCGATCTATGATGCTCCCGGCACGAACACTCGCTCGAGCCTCAATTCTTCCGACAGCGCTTATGGAAGTCTTAGCGGCACGTCGATGGCAAGTCCGCACATCGCGGGCGCAGTGGCTTTGCTCTGGTCGGCCCGGCCAGAGTTTCGGCACAATGTCGATGCGACCGAAGCCGCTTTGAACGACTCCGCACCGCATATTCTCAACGGTGCTTGCGACGGCATTCCGGTGACGCCTAACAACACCTACGGAAACGGCCGAGTCGATATTCTTGCTGCCGTGAACGAACCCTCTCCAACTCCGACGGCGACGCCAACGCCGACTCCTACTCCTACTCCAACCGCGACACCCACGCCGACTGCAAGTCCGACGGTTACTCCTACCCCAACGCCATGCGGCGCTCCAACTGGCACCCTGGCTGATGGCAACGGAACGATCGGGGTGAGTGGCGGGCAGGCTTCCTTCAGTTTTCATGTTGAGCCCGGCTCGGGAAAAAAGGCGTTTAAGAAAAATTCCTTCAGCTATAGCGATCCCGCCGGCGGCGTCAGTTTCACCGGCACAAAAGTCGGTGCGCTCATGATCAGCGGAAACCACGCGCAGTTTTCCGGTGGAGCGAAGCTTGGCCGACGCAACAATGTTACATTCACCGTGAACGTGGATGATGTCGGAAGTTGCCCGGACGATTTCACGATCCAGTTAAGCAACGGCTACACTCGCAGCGGAAATCTCACCAGCGGCGACATCTCCATTCATAACTAACCGTCGGGCTGACAGCTTTCCTTAGAGGTTTTAAGTTTCGTCATGTCGTCGTCGCATCTTCCGCACGAGCAAAACGCTTCCGGCGAGTTCCAGCGTCAGGAAGATGCGTTCCGCGAATGGATCTCGAATGATGGATCGACAGCGTACCCGGCGGCAGCCGGTCGTTATCATCTTTACGTTTCGCTCGCGTGTCCGTGGGCCAGTCGCACTGTGATCCTTCGGAAACTCAAAGG
>QHOZ01000063.1 GCA_003219495.1 Verrucomicrobiota bacterium
CTAATTGGGTGAAGAGGCCGGGGCCGTTGGTCATGACGTTCTGCTTGTCGAAAGCAACGATTTGGACCCCATTGGCGAAGTTGAAGAACGATGTGTCGAACATATTCGCCGTAATGACTACCCATTTACTGTTGAATCCGATCCGCGGGTAGTCGGCCCATGTATTTCCCGTGGTGTCCATATACACGCGATAGAGGAACCAGTTGCCAGTCGGATCGCTGGTCTCAGAGACGGCGAGCAATACCGACGAAGGATTGAAAAAGAACAAAGAATTGGTCCCCTGAGGGGCGTCGGCGCCGGCGCTGAAAAGCCAGCGGCTGGTGTAAGGGTCATAAACGACCTCGGGGTCGAAAGTGACCGGGAAATTCAGTGGAGACCAGAACACATCCAGGTCGACGGTACTGAGTATGTTGCCCTGCCGATCCTGAATGCGAACCTGCGAGCTCAAGGTGGTCATCACGTGGTTGGGGCCAACGGCGCCAGCCGTGTCCGGAGGGATGAAAAAAAGGTTATCGTCCAAAGCCTGGAAACTCGACGCCGGTTGCGGTGAAGCCGCTGCGAGAGCTTCAATGCCCTGTGGCCGCATCAATCCCGAATCACCCGAAGGTGCCGCTGCTGCTGGCGCGTCGCCATCCGGCGGGACGTCATTTGTCGCCCGATGCGGATAGGGAGCAGGAATCGCACGAAGCGTACGGTTACTGAACTGAATGCCAGCCGCTTTCGCGCGAGCCTCGGCGTCTGCCATTGCGCGGAAATTGACCTTTGCTTTGTACTTGGCCTTGCCGGAGATACCGGTGATTTCCTGGACGTCGTCCTCGGCCGAGCGAGCGGCGCCGGCAATGGCGAAAAACAGCGCGGCGGCGCAGAGCCATAAGAATGGCTGAACAAGGCTTTTGGCCCTCTCACGATATTTCAACTGCTTCGTTCTCATGCTCTGTATTGATCCGCACCCGCTCCCAGGCAGGCGCACTTGGCCCGAAATTCAAAATTGGTAAATGCCGATCTTCTCATATCAAAAGTCCGCCTTGCGTGCACGATAAAAGCGCGTCGTATAACTGTTCGCGTTCGGGTCATTAATAATCAGAATCCCTGTGGTTGCGTTGTTCGTGCTGATCGGGATCCAATTCGCGAGGTTGCTGCTGGCCTCGGTGATGTAATTGGCCCCCGGCGTGCATGCGAGGATCAGGCGGCAGCCGCCCGGCACTGGTTCGATGCTCGTGAATCGGGCGTCGGCATCATTGGCGCGAATCCTGGCAACGCCGTTCCGTGGCACGCCATTGACCGCGTGGAAATCGCCGCCAATCACCAGGTTGTTATCCGGAAGCAGCGCGATGGCGTAAATGATACCATCCGCGCCGTTGCCAGGATTGAAGGCATTATCGATCGAGCCGTCCGGCTGCAGGCGCGCATAATGGTTCCTGCTCGAGCCGTTATAAACGGTGAAGTCGCCTCCGATGATCAGCTTGCCGCTGGGCTGAAGGACCATCGCAAAGACAGGGCCATTAACGCTGCTGCCAGGATTAAAGGACCCGTCGACGGAGCCGTCGGTGTTGAAACGCACGAGATTTACGCGCGCGCCGCTGCCGCGCAGTACGAAATCACCGGCGGCGATGAGCTTGCCATCGGCCTGAACCGCCAGCGCGTAGACAGACCCGTTGGTGATCGAGTCGGTGGCGAAGCTCTGGTCGTAGCTGCCGTCGTGATTGAGCCGGGCGATGCGCAATGCCGGCAGACCTGAAAGCTGCGTGAAGGCGCCACCGAGATAGGCACCGCCGCCCGAAATCGCGGCGACGGCATGGACCGGGCCGTTCGCGCCAACTCCAAGACTGAAAGAGGTGTCCACACTGCCGTCGAGGCGCACCTGGACGATGCTGCGAATCGGCAGCGAGAAACCGCCGCCCACGAGCGCGCGGCCGTCAGCCTGAACGCTCACGGCATTGATGGATGCGTTGAAGTTGGGGACCTGGTTGAAGTTAGCGTCGATTGCTCCAGTCCCGTCGAGTCGCGCGAGTCGGCGGAACAAGACGCCGTTGACGTTGGTGAAATTGCCTCCGAGAAGAACGCGATTGTCCGGCATGACGCCGAGCGCGAACACAGGACCACTTGGACCGACATTGGTATTAAACGCGAGATCCTGCGAGCCGTCAGCGTTCAAGCGCGTGATGTAAGCGCGGTTAGTGTTATCGAAGGTCGTGAACAGACCTCCAACCACGACGTGCCCGTCGCTTTGCGCACCCACCGCGCGCACCAAGCCGTTTGCGCCCGCGCCCGGATTGAAGCTTTCGTCAATGGTGCCTGGGCCGAAATCATTCTCCGCGATAAACACGTTCGCGGTATCCGGCCCGCTGATGACCGCGCCGCCCGTCGGATTTGAAATGATAATCTGAAAGGTCTCGTTACCCTCAATCAATAAGTCGTCGAGAATTCGAATGGAAATCGTGCTGGAAATTTGGCCATCGGCGATCGTCAAGCGGCCCGCTGTCGCCTCGTAGTCGGCGCCGGCAACGGCCGTGCCATTGGTGGTGTGGTAATCCACGCTAATCGCGCCGGTGTTGCCGTTGGTGCGCAGGATAGTGATCACCGCTGTGCCGACGCCTTCGCTGACGGAATATTGCAGGGTCGAGAAGGTGAGATTGCCGCGGTTGAAGTCGTTATCGATAATGCTCAGGACGGCGTTGCTGGTGCCGAGAATTGCCGGGCCAGTCAGATTCGAAAGCACCAGCGAAATGTTTTCAGCACCTTCGACGAAGTTGTCTTCGAAGATAGGAACGTTGACCGTTTGATTGGTGACACCCGGCGCAAAGGTGACTGTGGTCGTCACGGGCAGGTAATCGCTTCCGGCTGTGGCCGTTGAATTGGTCAGGGTGATGAAATCGACCGTCACGGTGCCACTGGTCGTTCCGACGCGTTCGAGTGTGACGGTGGCCTGGCCGCCGACGACGTTCTCGTTCACGAAATATGTCGGCGAGATGAAGCCTACGCGGGCATCGTCGTTGACGATCGTAATAGTGGCCGTTGCCTGCTGCCCGAACTGGCCGTCGCCGGAGAGGTTGGTCAGGAGCAACGTGACTGTTTCGCTCGGCTCAACCAGCGTGTCGTTGCGGATGCCGACCTGGATTGTGGCGACGGTCTGGCCGTCGTTGAAAAACAATGTGGTATTGACCGCGTCATAGTCCTGCCCGGCAGTCGCGGTGCCGTCGACCGAACGAACATCCACCGACAGCGCGCCGGTCGAGCCGCCGGTGCGAATCACCTGGACCGACACGTTCGTGCCTGCCTCCGACACCGTGTATTCGGCAGCGCTGAATTCGAGCACACCGGGGCCGGTGTCCGCGCCGCCCAGCAGACGGGCGATGTACTTGCGCGGGAAACCGTTGACTGCTGTAAAGCCCCCGCCGATGAGAATCTGTTCATCAGGCTGGATGAGCGCGGACAGAATGAAATTGTTCGCGCCGGAACCGAAGTTGATGCTCAAGTCGAGCGCACCGTTGCTATTGAGCCGGACGAGACGATTGCGGACCACGCCGTTCATATGCGTGAATTCGCCCGCAACAATGATCTTGCCGTCGCCTTGCAACGCGAGCGAAAACACGTCGTCGTCCGCGCCAGCGCCGGGATCAAACGTCGTATCCAGCGTTCCGTCGGTATTCAGGCGGGCGATGCGGTTGCGCGGCACGCCGCCGACCGCGGTGAACGCGCCGCCGATGAGGATTTTGCCGTCTGACTGCAAAGCCACGGTGTGGACGAAACCGTTCGGACCAGCCGCGGATTGGAAGGATGGATCGCGACTGCCGTTCGGAAGCAGGCGCACCACCGAGAGCGCCGGCTGATTGTCGAATTCAGAAAAATCACCACCGACGATAATGCTGCCGTCTGGCTGGACGGCCAAGGCCTGGACGGCGCCATTCGCGCCATTGCCCGGATTGAAGCCCGTGTTAAAGGAGCCGTTGGCGTTCAACCGTGCGATACGGCTGCGCGAGACGTTGTTGTAGGTGGTGAAATCGCCGCCAATCAGAATCGTGCCGTCGTTGTCGACCGCCAAAGCGAGCACGGGATTGTCCGCTCCTGCGCCAGGGTTGAAGGAGGTATCAACCGCGCCATTCTGATTCAGGCGGGCGATGCCGTTGCGGTTGCGATTGCCCATGCGCGTGAAACGCCCCGCGACGAGGAGCTTTTCGTCCGGCTGCAAGGCGATCGCATTGATAGTGTCGTCGGCGCCTCCGCCCGGATTGAAGGTCGTGTCCAGCGATCCGTCCGGGAACAAGCGCGCGACTCGACGGCGCACGACGTTATTGAACGTGGTAAAGTCGCCTCACGAAACCATTCGGGCCGGGATTCGGATCGAAGAGCGTGTCCACCGATCCGGCTGGGGCCGCGAGTGCCTCGTCATCGATGATGGTCAGTACCGCCTGGGTGATCGCGCCCGCCGAGGCCTTTGCGAAGTTTGTCAAGGTAAGGAGAATGGTTTCATTCACCTCAAGCTCGGCATCGTTCTGGATTGGGATGTCAAACGTCTGCGAAAGAGAACCCGCTGGGAATACCAGCGTGCCGTTCGTCGCGAGGTAATCCAAACCGTCGGTGGCGGTGCCCATAGTGAGCACGAAGTCGACCGAAACTTCCTCTGCGCTGCCGCCGGTCCGCAGAACGGTAATTGCAGCTTGGCCGTCGGTCTCATTGACATACAAGTTGGCGTCGCTGAACGAGAGGCTGCCGTAATAGTCGTCATCTACAATCTTCAACGCCGCGGTCGAGAGATAGCCAAGGTTTGCGCCCCCGGTGACATTGGTAAGAACCAGGTTCAGATACTCAGCCCCTTCCACCAACCCATCGCTCAGGATCGGAACAGTGAAGGTCTGCACGGTCTCGCCGGATTGGAAACTGATGGTGTTGGTAACGCCGGTGTAATCCACGCCTTCGCGCGCGGCGCCCGGTCCCGGCGGGCGATCCTGCGTCATCACGTCGACAAACACCTTGTCCTGGCTGCCGCTGGTTCGGCGCAGCGTGATGGTCGCGGTGCCCGCGGCTTCATTGACGGTAAACTCGTTTGTCGCGAAGCTAATGCTGCCACGGCCGACTTCGTCGCTGAGGATCAACAGCACGGCATTGGTCTGCCCAAGGGAGGCGCCCCCCGTAACGTTGAACAATGAAAGGTTCAGGTACTCTTCAAATTCGGACGCCGTATCATTGACGATGCTGACTGCGAACGTCTTGGTGGTCTGGCCCGGTTCAAAAGTGAGTGTGCCATTTGTGCCTCGATAATCGGATGGGCTGACCGCTGTTCCGTTTGCCGTGGCGTATTGCACCGTCACGCGGCCGACGGACCCATTGGTGCGTGTCAACGTGATGTTCGCGGTGCCGACAGCTTCGTTCACTGAGAAGATGGGCGAGGCGAAGCCGATCGTGCCACGATTGAAATCATTGTCCACGATCGTCACGTCCGCGGTGGTGATGAAGCCGAGCGCCGGCGAATTGGTCACTGTGGGTCCGAGGCTTTCGGGCGGACCCAACACGATGCGGAAGGTGCGGTTACCATCGACGCTATTGTTGTCATTAACTGCGATAGTGAAAAACTGGTCCAGCGTTTCGCAATCGTCGAAGTTGATGAAGCCAGTCTCGCCAATGTAATCGACGCCAGCGCGCCCGCTGCCATCGACCGTAAAGTACGGTACGCGCACCGCGCCAAGGTTGCCGTTGAGGCGACGAACCCTGACGGTCAACACGCCACCGAGCACGTTTTCATCAACGGAATAGGTTGCGGATGCGAACTCAAAATTGCCAGGTGCATTGCCGGCGGTCTGAGTGTCGCCGCCGAGAATCTTTGCGTAATTGTTGCGCGGGAGAACCGCCAGCAGCGAAAATCCCGCGCCTAGGCGCGAGAAATTTCCGCCGATGAGCACATTGGTGTCCTGCAGAAATTTTACCGCCGATACAAAGCCATTCGGGCCAGGAGATGCATGGTTGTAATGATTGTCCAGAAAGCTCGTATCCAGCGTGCCATTGGGATAGAGCCGCGCAAGGTTCGTGCGTATCGTGCCGTTGAACGAACTGAAGTCGCCGCCGATGAGCGCGCGTCCGTCGTTTTGCAGATCAAGACTGTACACCAGCCCGTCCACCCCAGTTCCGGGGTTGAATGTAGTATCCAGGCTGCCGTCGGTGTTCACGCGCGCGACACCACGACGGGGTTCGCCGTCATAGGTCGAGAACGCGCCGCCCAGGACGATTCGGCCATCGTTCTGGAGCGCCAGTGTGTAGACGGTATCGTTCGCGCCGCTGATCGGGGCGAATGAAAGGTCGATCCCCCCGGCCGGCAACAGACGCGCGACCCCGAGAAGGGGAAAGTCATCAAAAAACGTGAATGAGCCGCCGATAATGATCCGGCCATCGAGTTGCTGAGCGAGGGCGTAGACCGGACCGTCGGTTCCGCCGCCCGGATCGAAGGTGGCGTCCAGGGAACCATCGCCATTGAGACGCGCGATGCTGCGGCGAGGCACATTATTGTAACCGGTGAAATCGCCGGCGATCAAGAGACGCCCATCCTGCAGCAGTGACATGGCAAAGATTGGCCCATCGGCACCCGCGCCAGGATTGAAGGTGTTATCGAGCGAACCGTTCTGATTCAGGCGCGCGATGCCGCGGCGGCTGATGTTGTCCACTGAGCCGAAGCCGCCCGCGATCAGGACGCGGTCATCGGGAAGGATCACGACCGCACCGACAAAGCCGTCCGCGCCCGAACCAGGATCAAAACCAGGGTCGACCGTGCCATCAACGTTCAGGCGCGCGACACCGCCGCGGACCAATGCGTTTACAGCCGTGAAATCCCCGCCAATGATAGTCTTATTCCGATTTGCTGGGCTGGCAGCGGTGTCGTAGCTGGCGATGGCGTAAACGGTGTTGTTCGCGCCTGGTGACGGATTGTCCTGGGTGACACGATTGTAAAAGAAGTCACCGGCACCCGCGGGAAGATCGTCATCTACGATCTGAATTTCGAACAAGGTATTTGTGCCAAGCACCGCGCCGCCGGTAGGCGTGGTCAACTCCAACCAGATAGACTCCTGAAGTTCCACCTCCAGGTCCTGGCGTATCGTAAGGGTAATAAGTTTATTCGCGTTGTCGCCAGCCGCCCAGGTCAGAGTGCCGAAGTTGCCGCCGCCCGCAACGTCGTAATCGAACCCGGCGCTCGCGTTCGTTGTGCCGTGACAAAATGTAAATAAATTGGTGCTATTTGCAACACGGTAGTTCACCGTTACCGCACCGGCACTGGCACAGTTGCGCGAGACGGGAATGCGCAAAGTTTCGGTCAAGGCCTCAAAAGTAAGGATTGGTCCCGAGGTGATGAACTCTATGGTGCCGGCGCCGATATCATTGTTGGTGATTGTCAGGGTGGATCGGGATTGGGCGCCGACTTTGGCGCCAATGGCATTCGTCAGCGATAGCAACACAGTTACGGGAGCTCCAGTCACGCAATTGTCAATGATCGGGACGTAGAGGAAAGCGACTGACTGGCTGTTGGTGAAGACGATGTTTGTCGCAACGGTAACAAAATCCTGCCCGGCAGTGGCCGTTCCCGCAAAAGCGAACGCTTCCACCGATGCAGAAGCCTGACTCGCGGGAGTGCGCAAAATGGCGATCACGGCGTTGGTGTTAGATTCAAAAACGTCGTAGTTGCTCTTGGAAAAAGTAATGTCCGTGTCATCATCAAAAATGATGACCTGCGCTGTGCTCTGGTCGTCGAGAACGGCTCCGATCGGATTAGACAACACCACGCTGAAGAATTCATCCGGCTCCTGGAGATTATTGTCCACCATTGCAATCGCGATGGTTTTCACGACTTCGTTCGAACTGAAGGTAATTGTGCCCGAAGCGCCGATGTAATCCTGCACATCCAGAGCCGAACCGTCGACGGTGTTGTAGTTCACAGTCACTGTTCCGGCGGTGCCGCCGGTGCGTGTCACGACGATGATGGCGTTAGTGCCATTCTCGTACGAGCTGAAAGTCGGCAGCGCGAAGCGCACCGTTTGCGGCTGGGCAAGCGCGAGCATCGGCAGCATCAGCCCCAGCGCCGCCAGCAAAAGACGCGGCTGCATTGGACGAGGTTTGAGGTGAGAGTCGTTCATAGCGTTAGGGACCTTTGCGCAATCGGTAGAATTGGTTGCCGGGACCCGCCGGCAGGTTCACCCTCAAACGGCCCGCGATAGGCGCAGGTGTATTCGTCAGATGCGTCCACGTCGCCCCGGGACTGAGCACATCGGTGCTTTCCAGGAGATAGCCGGGCGAAGGATCGGGCCATGAAATGATGACTTCGCCGTTGCGCAACGAGATGTCCATTCCCGGAGGGGCGCCCAGCGGACCGGTCTGAATGGTCAGCCGCCATCCAGCTGCGATGGAGCCGGCATCCGCCCCTTGATCATCCATCACATAGAGCGACCAGGGGCCATTTGGCACATCGCCGTTGAACACCGAGAGTGTGCTGGGGTAAGGACCGGCAGGAGCAGGCGGATAAAAGTTATCATCCTCGCCAAAGTTCGTCGGCTTGTAAGTGCCCGACACGAGCGTTCCAAATTGCGGCAGGAAACTGGCCGCGGAATCGTCGAACTTCAGGCTCACCGACTGGGCATCGTTCCCCTGCGCCACGTCGGACATTAGCAACGCCTTCGTTCCGGTGGGACTCACGAGCAGAATATCAATGTCGGCGGGGAATGTGTGGTTCAGTTCGGAGAGAGTCACGGTGACCTTGCTCACTGCGCCGCTCAGACCAGAGACATTGATCACCGAAGGATACGGCACAGCCGGGGCGGCATCGGAGATAAGCACCGACGTCGTATTAAAGAACGCGCCCGGCTCGGCAATCGTGCTGACGACCCGTGCGACGTTATTGCTGCTGCGCAGATCCGCGAGATCCGAAGCGATCGTCACAGTATTCGTGAAGCGGCCTTCGAAGTTGGGGATCACGGTCAGTTGCACCTGGGCGTTGCTCCCGCGCGCCAAATTGTTGAGGAAACAGTTCACGAAGCCACCGTTCAGGAAACAGAAGCCTTGTGAGGTGGTGACGGTGCTAAAGGTCATGCCAGAGGGCACAGCACTCACGAGCGTCACGTTCGTTGCAATATCGGGCCCGCGATTCAACGCCGTCATCGTATAAGTCAGGGGCGAACCAATCGAAACCGGCTCAGGCGACGAAACGATGCTGGCGGTAAGGTCGGCATTCGGAGCTTCGGCACCCTGGAGTGACGAGACGTAAACCGTGGTATCCAGCACCTCATCGCTCGTGTCGGCGACAATAATCGTGAGGGTATTGCTAGTCGATCCTGGCGCCAACGGAGCCGAGAAGGTCAGGATCGGATCACCATCCGGCGCAAGCACGCCGTTGAGTTCAGTGCCTGGGAGCGGGCGCATGTCCGGATGATTGATGTTGATAGGAGCACCCTTCGCAAATGCAATGTTCGTCCCGTTC
>QHOZ01000005.1 GCA_003219495.1 Verrucomicrobiota bacterium
TCGCGATTTTGGATCAGCCCGAACCGCAAGTCGAAATCGAAACTCGCATCGTGATCGCGCAGCACAACTTCAGCCGCGACCTCGGCGCGCAGCTTTCACTCGGCGTGGTTAATTTTGGAAACGGTGCCTTGGCCAACATCAGCACGTTGCCGGCGAGCGGCTCAGGTGGCGGCTCGGGTGGTAGCGGTGGTTCTGGCGGCTCGGGCGGTGGCTCGGGTTCCACATTGAGCGCGGGGCCCAATCCGTACAGCGTCTTCGGTGGATTGGCGAACACCGCCATGCCGCTCAACAATTTCCGCTCGGCGGCCGCGTCGACGGTCATCGGTCTGACGACCGGCTTGTTCGGCAGCGCGCAGATCAGCGCTCTGATCAGTGCTGCGGAAAACCGTGGCGAAGTTAAGACGGTGGCGACTCCGCGCGTCACGGCGCTCAACAATCGTCCGGCCCAAATCGAAAGTGGTTCACAGATTCCGGTGCAGACGACTCAGGCAGCCGGCGGCACCGCGGTGGTGACCACGACCTTTGTTTCGGTTCCGCTGCGTCTCTCCATCACTCCGCAAATCACGGACGCGGGCACGGTGGTCTTACGCGTGACGATCGAAAACAACACCGTCAATACGGGTATCGCCGTCGGTGGCGTTCCGGGTATCGACACTCAGCGCATGCAGTCTGAAGTGCTGGTTCCGGATGGTGGCACCACCGTCATGGGCGGTGTGCTCGCCGATCAGGAAGCCACGCAAAGACAGCGCACCCCGGGCATGGCCAGCATTCCGATCATTGGCAACATGTTCAAGGACGAAGGACTCGACTGAGATTCTGTTCTTCATCACGCCGCACATCTATCGGCCTGATTATTCTGGTAAGCCGATTCCCAACACTCCGGCGACTGGTCCACGCATCACGACCGTTCCGCAGCCTGTGCCGCTTGGCAATCCGCTGTCGAATTCAGCGCCGAGTGAGCAACCGCAGGACAAGTCACAGTCTCCGGCGATGATGTCGATCCAGCCGAATGTTCTCGGCGCCCCGACCCAACCGGCCCTTCCCGCCGCGGGTACTGCCCGGCCAGACGCTGTGGGCGGCAAACGCCCGTAGCGTTATCAAGTCTGGTTAACAAGAGTCCGGTGGTCTGAAGCGCAAGCCTCGACCACCGGATTTTTGCGATAACCTCAACGGACATTTTCACGATTAGCACACGAGGTCTCGTCTCATGAATGCACAAATCAGCAAGCTCGCCTATTGCGCACTCGCACTGTTGCTTTCCGTTACCTGCATCGATTTGCATACGCCGGTAATGGCCCAAAAGCAGGCCGCGAATGACAAGCCCTGGCGCGAGTTGGTCTCAAGCGAGGGACGCTTCCGCGTGCTTTTGCCTGACACTCCGAACGAGATGTTCATGCCTATCAACACGCAGTTCATTCACACGGACGTGCGTGTCTTTGCCGTCACCAGTACGGTGGCGTTCTACGCCGTCCTGTTCGGCGATTTTACGACTGAGACGCCCGACGCCGAGACAATCCGAGCGGCATTCGACAACGGGCGTGACCGGGCGATATCCGAAGGTAAACTCATTCTCATTAGTGAAAAGAACATAAGCACCGCGAAGGCACCCGCGCGTGAATACGTGATGGACGACGGCGCGTTCGTCTTCAGGACCATAGTTTATTTCGTGAAAGGACGGATGTATCAGACCGTATTCGGCGGCCCCGGCCTTCGCGGAATGGCTGCTCCGATGGTTCAGTATTATGCTGGACTCGCCGCGAAGTTCCTTAACTCGTTTAAGATAGAAGGCTGAGGTAAACCGAATCCCGAAAAGGTAGGACTCACCAGGATGTTCAAAGAAGCCCTGCAAACAATCGTTCACCACACCGACGGCAGTCTTGGCGCGCTCATCATGGGCGCTGACGGCTTATCTGTTGAGAAATTCTTTACCGATGAAGGCGTCGCGGCGAATCTCGATGTGGCCGCCGCCGAATTCACTTCGCTCGTCCGCAGTTCCGCGCGATCGGGAAACGACCTGGCGCTCGGCGAGTTGCGCGAAATCGTCGTCGCTTTCGGAGAAGTGACGCTCCTGATGCGGCTCTTCAACAAGGATTATTTCGTGGTGCTGGCGATGAAGCCAGAAGGCAACCTCGGCCGCGGCAGATACGAATTGCGTAAAGCGGAGTTGACGCTGGCCCACGAATTCGTAGACATGTAGGCAACGTGTCGAGTTGAGATTTGGGCGGCTCTCTATTTGAGGGCCGCTTTTGTTTTTGGACCAGCATGGCAGGGGGAGGAAAAAGAAGGGACTATTTGTCATTGGCCATTTCTCATTTGTTGATTTGACTGCGGACTATGGAGTCAGTACTACCTGCATTAGCAGGTGGGTTAAGCGAGCCCCTTCAAACAGCAGCTCGTGTATGATCCATCCGCTCACGCGGATGCTACTGACCCCCCTTCGCTCACGAAACAAATCAACCAATGAGAAATGGCCAATGACAAATGACAAATAATCACTACGCTCCGTTATGCAAACCCTCGAGTGTCCAAAATGCGGTGCGCCCATGACGTACGATTCGGCCTTCGCCACGTCCGCGCATTGCGCGTATTGCCAAAGCCAGATCGCTTTGCCGAATCAGTTGCGGATTGAACCAATCGTCATGCCGAACATCGACATCACGATCGGACCGCAAGTCGCGCGCACAGCCACCAAAGCGCTCTGGTTCGTGGTTCTGATCCCCGTAATCATTGTCGTCATCGTGTTCGCCGGCGTGTTCGGCGCGATCAGCCAGGTCAGGAGAGCCCTCATCCCGCTCACTGGTTTGCGCGACAAACCGATCGGTTCGCGCCCCGGCGAAATGGGCAACGGCTTTGTCAGCCAGACGCTGAAGTTCGGCAGCGAAGGCATCGGCCCAGGCATGATGACTGACGCGCGCAGCATCGCGGTCGATGGTCAGGGAAACATCTACGTCGGCGAATACAGCGGCGGACGCATCCAGGTTTTCGACGCAAACGGAAAGTTCATCACGCAATGGACCGCCGATCCGAAGATGCCTCTGCGCGGTTTAGCCGTCGATCGAAAAGGAACTGTGTACGTGGTGCAGCGCGGCATGATCACGCGTTACGACGCTCACACGGGTAATTCGCTTGGGAAGATTTCGTATTTAGAGGCGACGGCTTCGACGACATCACTGCGACACCTGACGGCGGATTTGTAGCTGCGTGGCAGCGCGGCCGCGATGACATCGTGCAATTCGATTCGCAGGGAAATATCAAACAAATTATCCGCGCGGCCATCAGTACACCGGCGGATCGCAGCGAGTTGAACACGCGCGTCGCGACCGATGGCCGCGGCAATATCTACGGCCTGGGAAGCTTCACCAGCAGCGTCTTCAATCGCCGTCGACGGCAAAGGGCGGGTATTCGTCAGTGACATTCAGGGCATTCAGGTCTTCGATTCAGACGGCCGCTTTGTGACCGGCTTCAGGCCAGACGGCGTCGCTTCGGGAATGACGTTTAATGATCAGAACGCGTTGCTGGTCGTCTCGCGCAACAAGGTAATGAAGTACACGGTGAATCAGTGATCGATTTTGGAGTGCGCCGGCTTGACGGCGCTTTGGATCGTGTCAGTACCGGAAGCGGTAGCGATCGGATACGTGATCCCTTCGACGAAGTTGATCCGGTCGCTACCGCTCCCGGTACTGACACATCAAGCCGCCAAACTCCAAAGACGAGACGCCGGCGCTCGCAGTCAACCGGTTCCCTGCGGCATTTTCACGCCGGGCATCAACTTCAGAATGATTCGCTGTCGTCGCGCAACACGTTTGGGATCGAGTTGTGGATTGAAAATGGTGCGCGGGTTCGGAATCATCGCCGAGAGAAACGCGCCTTCGCGCGCATTCAGGTTCGCCGCCGGCTTGTGAAAGTAATACTGCGATGCGGCTTCCGCGCCGTAAATCCCATCACCCCATTCAATCACGTTCAAATAAATTTCCAGGATGCGGCGTTTCGTGAGGTTGCGCTCCATGAAGTAAGTG
>QHOZ01000062.1 GCA_003219495.1 Verrucomicrobiota bacterium
TGGATTCGAGACAAGATCGACATCCAGCCCTTCGCGTTTCAAATGTTGCGTTAGCAATGCCGGCCATGATTCACCGGGTGTCGCGCCTTCGCCGCACGAGTACGAATCGCCGACGACCGCGTAACGAATCTTCTCAGGATTAGTTTGAGCCATGACTACGGCAAAAGATAACCACGAATAAACACCAATTAGCACGAATTGAGAAAGCCTTCGCGTCCGATTCGTATGCATTCGTGTTAAGCCGTTTACGACAGCATTTCGTTCACCGCAGCGTGACAATGGATCTTGCCGGTGTCGAGCAAAGGGATGCAGTTGTGGCTTTCGTCGCGGAGAATCAGCGCGAGCTCGGTGCCTGCGAGCAGCACGCCATCGATGTCGATCTTCGATTTCATTCTATGCGTGTTTCCGGAAGAAATTTTCCCGGGACGAGCTCGGCGAAATATTTTTCGTGAATGTAGTCCTGGTCTTTCGCTTCAGGAACGACGAGCTCGATTCCTTCGCGCCGAAAGACTCTTTGATAAAAATCTGCCTGCATCGTGTAGCGGGTTCCGAAAAGGGCAAGCCGCTTGAGGTTTCGCACTTTCACGTAATCGCAGCTCGCTTCGACGATGCTGATGAACGGAATCGGCGATTTCGCATTCACTTCGTCGAAGACAATGTGCGGCGTGTTGGCAGCGATGATTCCGAACTCGGCGCCGGCGCGGGGGAGCTTCCCGATTTCCTTCGACAGGAACTCTGTCATGCCGGCGAGATCGTTCGCCTCCAGGAAATTGATCCCCTTTTGCAAATCGATGCTGTTGACGACGAACTGCGGGTAATGACCGTCCGGCTTTCGCTCGCGATACATCGCGATGATGTTTTTATAATAGTCTATTGTGCTCTCCGGCCCGACCCCGCCGATCATCCCCAGCGTTTTCATGGTTTGCCTTTAAGCTTTCTCATTGAAGAGCATTTACTAAGATCGACATCGTGAAAGCGAAAACAATTTTCCTAAGCGCAATTGTCATCGGAATGGCGGCAGTGACGAACGCGCAGCGGTCTCCGAGTAATCAGCCAGATGTTTCGAACAAAACGTTACTGACGAGCGCGAACCAGGACCACGTCATGGGCGCGGCCGCGTTGCACAAGCTGGCGGACGATTATTACAACTGGCGCAACCTGACCAACCCGGTCGGCAGCAGCGAGAGCGGTCTTCACACCTGGGACGACAAGCTCGGCGATTATTCGCCGGCGAAGATCAACGAGCGGGCCAAGCACGTGCGCGAACTGCTCGATAAAGTAAGCGCGTTCAAGACCGAAGGCTGGTCGAAAGACGACAAGATCGATGCGCTCCTTTTCCGGTCGCAGCTCGAGAACGTCGATTTTGGAAATCGCGTTTTAAAATTCGAATTCACGAACCCGCAGACTTATACGGGCGAATGTTCGAGCGCGATTTTCTCACTCCTCAAAAAAGAATACGACACACCGCGGAAACGCGCGCTCGCCGCGACGGCGCGACTCAAAGCGATGCCCGCCCTTCTCAAGCAAGGCCTCGCGAATTTGCAGAACCCGGTAAAACTTTACGCAAAGCTGGCGGTCGATTCCGCGCGCTCGATTGATCCGCTATTCACAGACAGCTTGATGGCGCTCGATGTCGATCTCGCGCCGAACGAACACGAGGAACTCGTCAAAGCGCGCGATGCCGCCATCGCCGCGATGCACAGTTTCGCGGACGAGCTCGAGAAGCGCATGCCGAAGATGGTGGACTTCGCGCCCATGGGCGAAGCGAACTACAATTATTATCTCAAACACGTTCTGCTGTTGCCGCTGGACGCGCGCGAAGTGGAAATGATCGGCCGCGTGGAAAATGCGCGTTACCGCGCGCTCGAAGGTTTGCTCTCCGATCCGAAGCTCGCCGATCCCGATCCGAAACGCGCCGCGAATATTCCGCCCGACCAGGAATCATTTCTGAAAGCGTATGAAAGTCGCGAGACGGAGATGATCAACTTCATCAAGGAACATCAAATCGTCACGATCCCGGATTATCTCGGGCCGTTTCAGATCAAACAATTGCCGGAAGCGTTCAAACCAACGAGTCCTGGAGGTTTCATGAATCCGCCCGGCGTTTATGATAAAGATCCCGGCGGTTTCTTTTTCATTCCAACTTACAATCCGGAGTCGAAGAATTTTTACATTCGCGCGGCGATCGAAGATCCGCGCCCGATTTTAGGCCACGAAGGAATTCCCGGGCACTTCATGCAATTGTCGATCGCGAACCATCTGACCGACGCGATTCGCCGGCAGCACGGTGACGGCGTTTTCGTTGAAGGCTGGGCATTGTATGGCGAAGAAATGTTGAGCCGCGAAGGCCTTTATCCACAGAACTCGGCGGGGTACGGGCAGGTCTTGCGCGCCGCGCGCTATCGCGGAGCGCGCATCGGCGTTGATGTGAATCTGCACACCGGCAAATGGACGTTCGAGCAAGCGGTAAATTATTTTAAAGAAGCTGGCGGTCTCGATCCGGAGGCAGCGGACGGCGAAGCTGCGGGCTCGGCTTCAAGTCCGCATCAAAAAATCAGTTATATTGTCGGCAAATGGCAGATCATGAATTTGCTCGGCCGCTACAAGGACAAGCAGGGCGACAATTTCAAAATCGGACAATTCCATGACGACTTGATCAAGAACGGAAGTTTGCCGGTGTCGATCCTTGAATGGATTTTGTTAGACGACGACACGTCGATTAAAAAAGCGATGACGGAAAAGTAGGAAGCAGGAATTCGAAAGTAGAAAACAATTATGCCGAGAATTTTTCAGCTCTTTCTACTTTCCACTTTAGCCTTTCTACTTTCTGCCTGCGCCGGCAGTCCGCATCCGCAACTAGTCACGCCGAGTGAGGGTCCGGCGGGGACGCCGCGCTATCTCGAGCTTTATCGCGAGAAGCAGATCGCGACGCTGCACTTTCCAGCCGGTGTTTATACATTAAACGCGGTCGATAAGATCGGTTACTACTACCGCGCGCCGGCAAAAATCGGCGAACGTTTCGGCTCGGGATCGATCGGCCTCAACGGCGGTATTTTCGTAAGCAAGCGCGATCCAAATAAACTGCGCGGTTATGTTTGGCGCGCGGGCGCGATCACGCACATTGGAAATCTTTCGCACGTAAAACATCGTCTCTACGACCAGGACATTCCGGCTGAATCGCCCTACTGATCGTTGATCTGAAGCGGCTGACCGGCGAGATCGGCCTGCTTCCTGCTCAAAGGGCGGGCAATGAGCACGGACAATGGCAAAAAAGCGCTGTTTCAGGAAGAAGTGGCAAAGGCGGAAGTCATTGCGGGGTTGCGGAATGCGCTCGACGTGACCTATCGCCGTGTCGTCGAAGCCGCCCGCGCTGACTGGGAGCGTTTGATCGGCAGCGATCCGGCAGATGCGTGCGTGACGGTCCGTGTTTCAGGCGATCAGCCTGCGGCAATTCGCGGCTCCGGTTTCTTGAAATCGCGGAGACCGGTTTCGAAAGCGAACGGTTCGGTCCCCGGTTTCGCGCACTAGTTCTATTCGTCCGTTTTTTCGTCGAGCAGTTTGCCGACGGTGAAACGTTTCGCGGGTTGCTCGAGGTCGCGCACAAATTTCTGAAAGCGCGCGGAGAAAAGATCGCTGCGAAGCTGCCAATAATGCGCCATTCCCGGCGACGCGATATAATGACGCAGCAATTCGCGCCAGCCGGCCCAAAGTTCGAGATCGAGTAATCCATACGCGTAGTGCGTGTGGATTGTCTCGAATGCTTTTAGAAATTGGTAAGCCGCGTGAAAGAAGCGCGATTGATGTTCCGGCGAAAGCGCGTTGAAATTTTCGAGGCCAATCTGCCAGATGCGCGCCAGCTCCGCATTTTCCATGTAAGGCTTGGTCACTTCGCGGAGCGCGGTCGCGGCGGAAGCTTGCGCGGCAATTTTCGCCACCCGCGTGCTGCGATGCACCTGAACGGCGAGATACCACAGTGATGCAACCACGCCGAATGCGCCAATCGCCTGCGCAATCGCGTTGATCGCTTCCCAGTTCATTTCGGTTCGTCCGCGACCTTGAGCACAATTTTTCCCCGCGTATGGCCAGTCGCCGCTTGTTCCTGCGCTTTGATCGCGTCGGCCAGCGGAAACGTTTGCGAAACGACCACTTTGATTTTCTTCGCGTCGATTAGTTTTCCGATCTCGCCCAACTCATCGGCGTTTGACCTCACGTCAATCGATTCGCCGTGAATCCCATGTTTATCCAGCTCGGCCTGATCTAATCGCGCGACGAGCGTGGCAATGAATCCACCTTTTTTCACCACGTCGTACGAGCGCTGCAATGTGTCCTTGCCAACTGAATCCAGGACAACATCGACATCTTTCGAGACGTCTTCGAATTTTTGTTTCGTGTAATCAATCGCGACATCGGCGCCGAGTTCCTTCAAAAAATCCTGGTTCGCGGTTGACGCAGTCGCGAAAACTTTTGCCCCGCGCGCTTTCGCAATCTGAATCGCGAACGTTCCGACGCCTCCGGAACCGCCGTGAATCAGCACACTTTGACCTGCACTCAATTTCGCCGAGTCGATCAGCGCCTGCCACGCAGTTAAAGCAACGATCGGGACGGCCGCCGCCTCGACATATGAAATCGATTGCGGCTTAATCGCGGCTTCGTTCTCGCTAGCGAGCGCGTACTCCGCGTAGCCCCCGTTATTTTTTAGGCTGAGGTAAGCGTAGATCGGATCGCCCTTCTTGAGCTTCGTGATTTTATTTCCGGTCGCCTCAACGATTCCCGAGATGTCGCCCCCGAGAATCATCGGCGCGGCGAGCTTCTTATCTTTCGAAAACATTCCGTCGCGAATCATTCCATCGACCGGGTTCACACCGGCCGCGATGACTTTAACCAGGATTTGGTCCTCCTTCGGCTGCGGGCGTGGCGCCTCTTCGTATTTCAAAACTTCCGGCCCGCCGTATTCATGAGCGACGATCGCCTTCATCATCGCCGAAGCTGCGAATGCCGCCGCAGCAATCAGACTAGCCGTAACGAACGCGATTGTTGTTTTCATTTCTTTTCGTCGGCGATTTTCAAAACAATTTTGCCGACCGTGTGGCGCGTCTCGATTTGCTGGTGCGCTTTGCTCGCGTCCGCCAACGGGAATGTTTGCGATACGATCGGTTTCATCTTTCCGGCCTCGATTAATTTGGTGAGCTCTTGGAGAGCGTTAGAATCCGGGTGCGCGCCCATTCGCGAGCAGCTCAAGCCACGCTTCGCGCATTCGCTTTGATCCGGCTCATCCGTGATCGAAACGATAATCCCACCCTTCTTCACGACGCCGTACGACCGCGCCAGTGCATCGGCGCGAGCGCAGTTCAAAACAAGATCGACATCCTTCACGACGTCTTCGAATTTCGTTTTGGTGTAATCGATCGCTTGATCAACCCCGAGCTGCTTCAAGGTCGGCTGATGCTCCGCCGATGCAGTCGCGATCACTTTTGCGCCGCGCGCTTTCGCAATTGCGATCGCAAAACTACCGACGCCGCCCGAGCCGCCGTGAATCAGCACCGTCTGGCCTTGGGCGATCTTGCCGCTGTCGATCAACGCCTGCCATGCAGTCGTGCCGGCGAGCGGAACCGCGGCCGCTTCTTCAAAGCTAATGTTCTTCGGCTTAAGCGCGGTTTCAGATTCCGTCGCGATCGCGTACTCGGCGTACGCGCCGCCGCGAGTCACCGACAAGTAACAATAAACCGCGTCGCCAGGCTTGAATTTCTTCGCATTCGCGCCGGTCTTCTCGACAACGCCGGCGATATCGGAACCGATGATCTTCGGCCCGTTACTCTTGCCGAATCTTCCCTGACGCACATAACTGTCGACCGGATTCACGGCCGCGGCCATTACGCGAACAAGAATTTGGTCCTCGGCCGGCTCCGGTCGCGGCGCGTCTTGATATTTCAAAACTTCGGGGCCGCCGTATTGATTCACGACAACGGCCTTCATCATCGGCGATGCCGGATTTGTTTGTGCAAAAGCGAAGTGGATCGCGCAATCAGCGGCGATCAGCGCCGTTCCGAGAAAAAGTTTCTTGTTCATAAGATCGACAGTTCTAAACCACTGAGACTGAAATAAATCCTGTTCAATCTGTCGAGAACTCTTCAAGCTCCCGCGCCATGAAAAAATGTATCGTTTCCATTGTTGCGCTCAGCTGCACTGTTGCCGGATTGTGCTTTGGCCAAAGCTCGCCGGCGACTGCCACCGCCACTGCGACCACGACAACAACTGCCAAGACTTCGGGCGCGAGCGGTGCGCCTTACAATGAAGGTTCTGTTTGGGCGGTCACGCTAATTAAAACCAAGGCCGGACTCGAGGATGAGTATCTCAAGCAGATCACCGGCACGGTGAAACCGGTCTATGACGAAGCGAAAAAACAAAAAATCATCCTGAGCTACAAGATTCTAGACGGACAATCGTCCGATCCGCACGACTTCAACATTATGATCCTGGTTGAATATCCGAACTGGGCGGCGTTCGACGGCCTGCGCGACAAAATGGATCCGGTAATGACGAAAGTGATGGGCTCGGACGAGCAACGCAAAGACATGGCGGTGAAGCGGCTCGACGTGCGCGAAATTCTCGGCACAAAAACAATGCGCGAGATCACGCTCAAGTAGCGTTTTAACTCTTACTTGGTCATCCACGGCAGCGCGTCGAGGTCAACGTTGCCGCCCGTGAGAATTATTCCGACGCGTTTGCCCGCGATGTCGATCTTTCGATCAGCAATCGCCGCGAACGGCACGGCGGCGGACGGCTCAATGATGATCTTCATTGTCTCCCAGATCGTCCGCATGGCGGAGGCGATCGATTCTTCGCTAACGGTAACAATGTCGTCGACGTAACGCTGGATAATTGGAAATGTTTTTTCGCCAACGTTGGTACGCAGACCGTCGGCGATCGTGAATTTCTTTTCTGTCACCATTCGTTTTTTCGCGCGGAACGATTGCGCGGAGTCATCCGCGTTTGCCGGCTCGGCCGCAATCACCTTGATATCCGGCTTCAAAGATTTCGCTGCCACCGCGGTTCCTGAAAGTAAACCGCCGCCACCGATCGGGCACATCACCAGATCGACGTCGGCGTCTTCGAGCAGCTCGAGCGCCGCGGTCCCCTGCCCCGCCATGACATCTTCGTTTTCGAACGAATGAATTAACGTCGCGCTTGTCTTTGCCATCACATCGGCGCAGGCAGCTTCGCGCGCGGCGTCGTTGGCTTCGCAGAAAACGATGTGCGCTTCATAACGTTCCACTGCCTGCACTTTTACCTTCGCGGAATTCTTCGGCATCACGATGTAAGCAGGGATGCCGCGCAGTTTCGCCGCGCGCGCGAGCGCGGTGCCGTGATTACCGGAAGAATGCGTCGCCACCCCGCGCTTCGACGTTTGCTCATCGAGCGCAAACACCGCGTTGGTCGCTCCGCGCGCTTTGAACGCGCCGATCTTCTGAAGATTCTCGCACTTGAACAACAGTGTCGCGCGGCTCGCGTAGTCGAAACGCGCGCTGCTCAGGATGGGCGTTCGATGAATGTGCGGGCGAATCCTCTCATGCGCCGCGCGAATCCGGGCAAGATCGAGTGACATGTTACCAACAGTTGAGGCGGGCATGAGCAAGAGCAAGAGTAAGATTTCAAAATGGAGCCGTACGCAAAGGGCAAGGAACGTCACATCGGCGAGAACCGGCCGCAGATTTCGCATCTGCCGGCGGTAGTCGATTCACGTAGCCGCAAAGATCGACAACGTGAGAAGCAGGCAGTGAAGGACGCGCGCCGCGCGATCAAAAAGGCCGCTCGTCAGGAATTGAAACGCAAATTGCGAGACGAATTGGAAGGTGGCGAATGAAAAAGTCGGTCAAGATCGCCCTCGGTGCGATCGCAACAATTCTCTGTCTGATGTGCCTTGCGACGGCCACGATTGTTTATCTCGGAGTGAGCGTGTATCAGGCGCGCCGATTGTTCGAGGAGGCCGCGCGCGCAATGTCTCGCCGCGATTACGAGATTGCGATTTCGAAATTTCGCGCCGCCTTAGGAAAGCATCTTGATAAGACTTATCGCCCCTACGCACTGGGAGACCTTGCTTTCTGCGAATCCTCGGATGGCCGTTGCGAGGCTGCGCTACGCGATTACACGGAAGCGCTGAGGGTGGATCCGAAGCTGGCGTGGGCGTATGAAAATCGCGGCTCGTTGTACACTGAAAGTGCGGAGACCGATCGCGCTTTGGCAGATTTTTCAAACGCGCTTCAATTGGATCCGAATCTCTATTACTCCCATTTCAAGCGAGGTCTGATCGAAATGGATCGGAAAGATATCGAAGGCGCGCTTGAGGATTTCGCCGAGGCCGCTCGAATCAATCCCTCCGCCGCGGCCGCATATTACAACCGCGGCGTCGCTTATTCGTTGAAGAAGGATTATGAGCGCGCATTGGCGAATCTTGACGCAGCGATTCAGATAAGCCCGAACTATGCGGCGGCGCTGACTGAACGAGGATACATCTATTCAGAAAGATTGGACTTAGACAAAGCGGTTGCCGATCTCAGCAAGGCGATCCGAATTGAACCACGCGCGAGCGCATATCGAACACGCGGATTTGCGTTGAAGGATCTGAAGCGTTGGAACGAAGCAATATCGGACTTCAACAAAGCGCTTCAGCTGAATGCAAACGACACATCTGCTTTGAACGGCCGCGCAATGACATACTCACTGATGGGAGAGCAAGATCGCGCTCTCGCGGACTTCAGCACGATCCTCGAGCATTGGAACGTAGGGAACATTTACAGTAGTCGCGGCTATGCCTATGCCCGAAAACGTAACTACGAACGTGCGCTCGCCGATTTTCGCGAGGGCGTGAAACTAATGCCGCAAGACGATTTCACCCTGAACAGTCTCGCCTGGTTTCTTTCGACTTGTCCCGACGCAAAGTTCAGGAATGGCAACGAAGCCGTCGCGATCGCGATGAAAGCGTGCACGCTTTCCCAATGGCGTGAAGCCAATCTCGTGGACACTTTGGCTGCCGCTTATGCTGAAAACGGCAATTTCAAGGAAGCGGTCGCTTACGAGATCAAAGCAATGTCGTACGACAAGCTAGATCAGACGAGACTCGACGGAATGCAAAAGCGTCGAAGACTCTACGAACAAGGTAAACCGTATCGCGAACTGAAAGCGGAATAGCTCGCGTTGCCGCGATTACTTTCGCGGGGAAGCGACTTTGGCGCTGCCGCAGAAGGTCGCGTTTTCGTCGACGACAAAGCGTGGAGCTTCGATGTCGCCGTGTAACGTGCAGCCCGCTTGAAGCTCGCAACGTTCCGTCGCGATGATATCGCCTTCGACCTTACCGCGAACTTTGACCGTCTTTGATTTGATTTCGCCGCGAATGGAGGCGTGCTCGCCAACCGTCAATGCGCCGGTGGAGTCAATCGTGCCTTCCACCTCGCCGTCGATGACGAGCTCGCCGCTGAACTTCACCGTGCCGGTGATCGAAACGCCCCGCGAAAGAAGACCGCCCGAATGGGACGAAGTCAAAGCACCGTTGGAGCGGTTGCTCGACGACTCCGCGGGAGTGGGCGGCGGTGGCGGAGTTGTTGACGATGGCGGTTCGGATCTGCGAGTTGAAAACATATTCATGAGAGTTCCTCCAACGGGGTCTCGATAAAGCTAATCTTGTTCCTCACGGCCCATTAGATGCAAAATTCATTTTGTCCAGTATGAACGCGCCGATTTTTTTCGATGAAGAGCAAGTGCGGAAGCATTTGCGCATGGCGGATTTGATTCCAGCGATGGAGCGAGCACTGAAGGATTTCTCCGCGGGAAAAGTGACGCAGCCGGTGCGCCAAGTGATCTCGGTCGATCCGCCGGGCGGCTTTTATGGAATTATGCCGGCGCTCACGCCGGAGGGGCTCGGCCAAAAGATTGTCACGTTTTATCCGCCGAACGCCGCCAAAGGAATCCCGACGCACATGGCGCTCATCGTTTTGAACGATCCGCAAACGGGTGAACCGCTCGCAGTGATGGACGGTCGATTGATCACTGAGATGCGAACCGCGGCGGTGTCGGCTGCCGCGACGAAACTTTTGGCGTCGAAAAATGCAAAGGTCCTGGCGATTCTCGGAAGCGGCGTGCAAGCGCGCAGTCACGTCGAAGCGCTGCGGCTCGTTCGCGATTTCAAAGAGATCCGCGTTTGGAGTCAGACGGCCCCAAATGCGGAAACTTTCGCGAACGAGATCGGCGCGAGATCGACATCCGCCGAAGAAGCCGTGCGCGCCGCGGACGTGGTTGTCACGGTGACAAGCTCGAAAACGCCGGTGCTCAAAGGCGAATGGCTGAAGCGCGGCGCACATGTGAACGCCGTGGGCGCGTGCCGGCCGGATTGGCGTGAGCTCGATGACGACGCAATGCGTAACAACGTTGTCTTTGTCGATTCGCGTGAAGCGGCGATGAAAGAATCGGGCGACGTGATTCTCTCCGGCGCGAAAATTTACGCAGAGCTCGGCGAAGCTTTCGCCGGCAAGATCGACATCGACGCAAGCCAAACAACGATCTTCAAGTCGTTAGGCATGGCCGTGGAAGATATCGCGGCCGCGTTGCTTGTGTACGATAAAGCGAAACGTTAACTCGGCTACGGTAGCGGATTCATGAATCCGACGTCAGGATTCGCGAAGCGGCCGATGTTTGGAAGGACCGTCGACAGATCCGTCAGACTCGAGATGCCGTACCATTTCGCGAGCGTCGCCGAATATTCATCGACCGAAGTGGTCGGGACCCAACGGCCCTCGCCAACATCATCCGGTCCGCCCATCGCGATCGTCGGATACGAACCGTAAATGTCGCCGCCTTTGACCGAATCGCCGAGAATCAGCGCGTGACTTCCCCACGCGTGGTCCGAACCGCCGCCGTTCGCTTGAAACGTGCGACTAAAATCCGACGCGGTGAAAAGCGTGACGCGATCAGAAATCCCCAGCTCTTTGGTCGATTGATAGAACGCGTTCATGCATTGACTCAATTCGGCCAGAAGATTGTTCTGGGTCGAGAGCTCGTCGTCGTGCGTATCGAAACCACCGACCGAGCAAAAGTAAATTTGGCGCCGCATTCCGAGTGCGTCCCGCACTGCGATGATTTTGGCGATCATTTGCAATTGATCGCTCAGGTCCGAGTTGGCCGGAAACGGCGTGTTCAAGGTGATTCCCGAAACCGCGCTCGACAAAATATTGTTGTTGGTGACGGCGCGGTTGGTGATTTTGGCGAACTCCGATTCGAAAAGATTCTGGTGCGGCAGGTTCAACAGATCCTGGACTGCTTGATATCGAATCTGACCATTTGTTCCGCCGAAACCGGTAAGGCCGATCGGACCCCGAGTGGAAACAGGATACTCGCTCACCACGTTTCCAACTTGTAAGTAAATCCGCGAGACGCCCACCCCAGCCCGTGATGGCAGGGCCGTCCGCCCATCCGGTTTGCCATTCGACCTGTTGATCGGCGTGGGAAAAAAGTTGTGGCGGCACTTTTGCGGTGCCGTTCAAGTATTGCGCCGCCGTCGTCGGCTCGACGAGCGTGCCGACATTCGCCATGACCGCGAGTTTGCGATCGGTATTAAACAAACTTTGCAATTCAGGCATGTTCGGATGCAAACCGAATGTGCGACCCTGCGGATCGGGCGTAACCAAATTGAGCGGTAACAACGAACTCTGTGCGAGCGCGAGCGGACCGCGCGCAATCGAATAAACGTTGTAAGTCGTATTGTCGGTCGGGACGACCATATTGTTGGCGTCGTTGCCGCCGTAAAGGAACAAACAAACGAGCGCACGAAATTCGGGACCAGTGGTTCCGGCACTAACCGCCTGCGCGGTTGCGGCGTTGATCGCGCGCAAATTCCAAACCGTTGAAGCGATGGAAGTGGTGCCGAGCGCAGCACACGCGGCCTGGCGAATAAAACGACGACGCGAGATTTCCATGGCTATTTTCCGATAACGAACTCCGGGGAGGTGACGATTAAATGGACTGCGGTTTGTGCGCGCTCGAGCGTGCTTGTAGCCGGAATCTGGGTAACGGCATTGACGACGATGTTGCGCATGGCAGTAGACATTTGTCCGCCCATTAACAGCGTGTTGAGCGAATCGACGAGCGCTCCGGGATTTGAAGCGAGCGTGGCTTGCGCCGAAAGATCGAGGACGATTGCGTCCGGATTGCTCGTGCTCGGTCGGCGATAAACTTCGCTTCGCATTTTGTTTGCGGAAGTGATGACGGTCGTGTCGGTCGTGATCTGAAACTCCGGGGCGACCAGGCCCGCGTTCTCAATCGGTCCGACCTGTGAATGGATTGGCGAAAAGAAATTGAAAACGCTCGGCGCATAAAGCGGCGCCTGGCTGAAGTTGAACTCAACATTGTTCACGATGAATTTGCCACTCGAAGCCGAGGCGTTGAAGGCACGGTAAAGGTTTGCCAGCCGAACAAGCGGCTCCCGTTCGTGCCCAAAGCCACTGTTAGTCGCAGCAGTCGCGTTGTCGCGCGCCTCTGGATCGAGAAGAATCGCGCGAATGACAGCCTTCATGTCGCCGCGCACGCCCTGACCGTTATTGTTAAACGCGGCTGCAACGCGAGAAATGTAAGCCGGTGACGGATTGCTCGTGACCAGGCGCTGAATCACCTGCTTGCCGACAAACGGTCCGACGTTCGGATGATTGAAAATTGCATCCAGGCCCATCTGCAGGTCTTGGGCTTGCGTCTGGTCGGCCGGCAGAGTCACGCCGTTCAGAATTAATTTCGCGCCGGTATCGTGATGCGTAGGAAACGCCATCATCGGGTCGCGATAATTCGGATCGACATATCCCCAGGTCGGCGTGCCGGTTTGCGCCCAATACCAGCCGGTAAAAACGTGAGCGTAACCTTCAACGACATCCTGATCGTAAGTCGGAATCGGTTGGTTATTGCCGTCGAGCTGTTGGGACCCGTCCTGATTCAGTTTGTAGAGACCGATCGTGAACAACTGCATCAGCTCGCGCGCATAGTTTTCGTTCGGCTCGGTGTTACGGCGCGGATTTGGTTTGTCGTTGTGCACCATGTCGAGGTAATCGCCCATCCCCGGATTGAGCGTCACGTCTTCGATTAGCTGGCGGAAATTTCCAAACGCGTCCGCTGCGAGCACATCCCAGTATGTGGCCATTGCTTCGGGATGCTCATACATGCTGTTGCCGTTCGCCGAGATCACCATGATCTCGCTCAATGCGAAAGCCACTCGTTGTCGAACCTGATCCGGCGCTGAGACAACGGTGTACCACCACGCTTCCTGAAAATCTGGATAGGACGGACTCGTTCCAGTCGGCAACGCGGCGTCGGTCGCATCGACTCGCGGAAGCGCACGCGTCACCGGCAAAGCAAACTGTTGATTCAGAAAATTAGAAAAACCTGTTTGCTGAACCTGAGAGATGAACGACGACGTTGGACCAAAAGTGGATTGGATAAGGAAACGCGCCGCGTCCGCCGAAGTGGGCGTGCCTCCGGGTATCGGACTAGGAGTTGGTGTAGGACTTGGCGTTGGTGTGGGAGTTGGAGTAGCTGTCGCGGTGGGAGTAGGACTCGCCGTCGGAGTCGGCGTAGCGGTCGGAGTAACTGTTGGTGTTGGCGACGGCGTCGGTGTTGGAGTAATCGTTGGCGTCGGCGTTGGCGACGGTGTCGGTGATCCATTAAACGCCTGATAGGTGTAAGCATTACTTACCCACGACTTCTTGATCTGAGAGTAGAGCGTTGCGTAAACCGTGCGACCATCGGTGGGAATTCCGGTGACGGTAACCGACGTGGTGTGCAAAACATTCGAGGAAAAAATGTCCCCGGCGCTAGAACTACTGCCGAGTGTGAGCATGTAAGCCTTCGCCTTGGCCCCGCTCCATTGAAACGTGATCGTCGGACCGGAGAAGGTTGAGCCCGGAACGGGACTCACTATCACTGCTCCCGGAGTGGGGGGCGGATGCTTCTTTTTTGCGAACGCGTGATCGCCAGAACCGATCGCGAATAGTGCGACGAAAAAGAAAACGCTAATTCGACCGAGATTCGCGCTTGGCTTATTCATGCGTGAATCGTCGACGTCATGCCGCGTATGACCGCTCAGGTTGCTCACGAGTTACAAAAAAAATCAGGCTGCGTTTGTCTTGCGAGCCAGGAGAAGCTGCGGCGTCGATTTGAGCAGGAAAATCAAAAACGCCATGCGCGCTTTGGCAGCAACATTCGCACCAGATAAGACGCGCGGGGGCCACAACTTGAGAGTATCGATGACTGATGTTTGCGACAATCTAAAATTCCCGGATTCGCTACGAGGTCAGCAGCCGTTCCGCCTCGACCAGATTCTCGCAAGTGAAGATCTGAGTGTCGCCGCGATAATGAAAGATCGACATGATGGTCATCCCGATGTCGCGGTGCGGATCAGGAATGACACGGACAACCATGGACGCGCCTTTCTCGTTGCAGATGTCCATCGCTTTTTCAATGAATGGCGCGCAGCCGAGATCCATCCGGTCGAGACCGGTGAAATCGACCAGCAAATGAAATGGCGACTGCAATTGGGCGAGGCCTGAACGAATTTGCTCCAAGCCATCTTCGGTTTCCTTCGGCAATACCGAGCCGAGGTAACGAATGACAAAACGATTTCGCGGTTGATCGACTTCGAATTTGATCACTGGCGATTGTATTTTTTCAAAAGGTGGCGCAATCGATCGTGCGGCAGTGCTTCCACCCGATGATTATCCGCACCGACCATCGTTTGATTGTCGACCAGCGCGTTCACTACCGCTTCTTCGGCCGCCTGAACCACGCCGGTGAAAATCGGATCCATCAAATCGTTCGGGATCGTTTGCACCGAGTGCGTGACTTGATCAGGCGCCCACGAGTTCTTGTTCGCGGTCGAAAATGCCACGAACAAATCGCCCGAGCCGTTAAAGCAATGGCGCGTCGGTCGCAATGACTGCAATGCACGAGCCGGCGTCCTGGCTGTAAGCCGTCCCGGGAATTTCTTTTCCGATGGGTACACCAGCGATCATAAGCTGCGCTCCGCGTCCAAAATTCGCCTGAACGAAAGCGCCAACGGTGAAGCTTTGAGCCGGTTTATCTTTCCCAGTTTTGATGTCGATCTTGCGCGAAGCGGTGCCGCTGCCGCCTTTGTATTCATAACAAATCATTCCCGTTCCGCCGCCAACGCTCCCCTCCTCGACCGCGCCCCCGTGCGCGGAATCGAGCGCATGAAAAACGTCGTCGGCTTTCACGTGAAATCCGTTCGTGTCGTTGAGAAAACCGTCCCAGGTTTCGGCGACGAGGGGCAAACTCCACCAATATCCGGTCGGATCGGCCGCGCCGTGCTTGATTCGCCACGCGATCACCGCGTCGCGCGCGACACCGACGCTGTGCGTGTTCGTTATCACGACCGGTCCCTCGAGAAATCCGCTCTCTTCGATCCAATGTGAGCCGGTCATTTCGCCGTTGCCGTTCAAACTGAAAATGCCGGCGTAAACGGGATCGTTCAGTGAATCGTGGCCGCGCGGAATGATTGCGGTCACTCCGGTGCGTACCGGGCCTTTGCCGACTTCAAGTTTTCCTTCGCCGCTGATCAACGTTGTGTAACCAACTTCAACGCCCGCGACGTCGGTGATGGCGTTCAATGGACCTGCAGTTCCTTCAAAAGGAACGCCGAGATCGCGGGCGCGAACAATTTTCTGCGCAGGCGGCGATTGCTGCGGCTCGCGCGCCGACGAATCGAGCGAGAGCGAGAGCAGGAGTAAGAGCGCAGATGTCGATCTTTTCATCAGTCGTATTTTTTCATCTTGTTCCAAGCTGCTCGCAAATCGCCAGCAAAGCCGCGGCAGAGGAAAATATCGAAATGCTCGTCGCGCCGCGAGTACGGATGTTCGGTGCGACCCGCAGACGCAACACTTTGAAAATGTTCGCGATCGCCGCGGCCGTCACTGCCGAGAACGATCACGATGCTGCCGTCGTAATTGCGCGGGCCCCAAAGCCAGTAGCTTTGATGGTTGCAAATTGATTTCGGCAGTCCGAGGCGCGGACCGAAGAAATCGATTGCTCCCGCCTGGCCATAACTGTTCGCGAAGATCGCGGTGCGCGCCTGTTCGTCCGGTGAAAGTGATTTGTAGACGCGCGCGGTCGCTTCCGCCATTTCGCGCCAGCCAAATTCATCCGCGAAGTACTGCGGCAAAGGCCCAGTCGATTGGTTTTCAGCCTTCGGTGGTTCAAAGCCGAGTTTTTTTTGATAAGCGATCGCGCCTTCCGGCGAAAGAATCGGCGACACGGTCGGCGCCAGAATGATTGTCGATCCAATGATGAACAACGCGTAAAGAGGCCGCGTCCACCTACGGCGCACTCGCATAATTTTTTCAAAGGCGACCGCTCCGGCCGCGAAGAGCAACGAATAGATCGAGGCTAGATAATAATTTTTGCCGCGGAGCCCGAACAAAAGCCAGATCCACCCGACGAGCCAGAGCGGAGAAAGGACCGGATTCAAAATTTGCACTTGATCGATAATAAAGGCGATCGGCCCGCGAACGACGTCGCGATGCGATTGCCGAATGTTGTGCATCAGCTCGAGAAATGGCCAATTGTGCGCGACGAGCCAGATCAGGTTCGGCAGAAAGATCAGGAACGCGAGCGCGGCGCCGATCCAAAATTCTTTCGTGAGTAGGAAGCGGCGTTCGGACGTTAAAATCATTCCGATCACAACCGCGAAGACGAAAAACGCTATGCCGTATTTCGTTTCCATTCCCACGCCGACCAAAACGCCGAACCAAATCCAGTAGCGCGGATTCTCCTGATTGATCGCGCGCACGATGCACCAGACGCAGCCAATCCAAATCAGCGGCTCGAACGCGTTCATGGTGAGCCAATGGTGCATGACGAGATAAATCGGCACGCAAATTACGGCGAGCGCGGCTAGAAATTGCGCGAATGCGCCGCCCCCGAGCTCGCGCGTCAATTTTCCAGTCAGCCAAACCGTCGCGGCGCCTGCGAGCGCGGGAAAGAATCGCATACCGATGAGCGAATCGCCGAAAATGTGGCGCGCGATCCAGGCGACGAGCGCGATCAGCGGCGGTTGATCGACATATCCCCAGTCAAGATGTTCGCCGCAGGCGAGGTAATAAAGCTCGTCGCGAAAAATCCCGTAGCGGTTCGCGGTCAACAGATGAAAAAGCAATTTCGCACCGGCGAGATAGAGCACGAGCGCCTCTGCCGATAAAAATTTCAATCTCGATCTTGCGTTCACCGAGTTTGGGATGCTTTTCTATTTTCGTCCGCGAAGCAACGCATTTAGAGTGATGCCGTGAGTTACGAAGTTTTCGCCCGCAAATATCGACCCCAGACTTTTGACGATCTTGTCGGGCAGGCGCACGTCTCGCGCACGCTCAAGAACGCGGTTGAACAAAATCGCCTCGCGCATGCTTACCTCTTCGTCGGTCCGCGCGGGATCGGAAAGACTTCGACCGCGCGCATTTTGGCCAAAGCGCTCAATTGCGAAAAAGGGCCGACGGTTCATCCCGACAACACGTGCGACAATTGCAAAGAGATCGCGGGCGGAAATTCACTCGACGTTCTGGAGATCGACGGCGCGAGCAACAATGGCGTCGAGCAGGTGCGTGAGCTGCGCGACAACGTTCGCTACGCGCCATCGAAGTCGCGCTACAAGATCTACATTATCGACGAAGTGCACATGTTGACCGCGGCTGCGTTCAACGCGCTGCTTAAGACGCTCGAAGAGCCGCCGCCGACGATCGTGAGTCGCTGTCAGCGATTCGATCTCCACCGGATCCCGGCGAAGTTGTTTGCCGAGCATCTGCAATTCATCGCCAAGCAAGAGAAGATCACGCTCGAGCCGGCCGCCGCGCATGCGATCGCGCGCGGTGCGGAAGGCGGAATGCGTGACGCGGAGTCGATGCTCGATCAACTCGTCGCTTTTTGCGGCGAGAAGGTTGCGGAGGAAGACGTGCTCAACGTTTTCGGATTCACCAGCGAGCAAACAGTTGTCGATCTTACCGGAAAAATTCTGGGCAGCGAGACGGCGGGTGCGCTCGATGTCCTTTACCAGCAATGCGAAGCCGGCAAAGACATGATGCGGCTAATGTCGGATTTGATTTCGTATTTGCGCGACCTGCTCGTGTTCAAAGCGAAACCCGACGCGCTGGCAGACGATGTCGATCCTGAATTGCAAAAAGCGCTCGCCGCGCAAGCCAACCTTGTCGAAAACGATCGCCTTCTCGATTTGATCGATCAGTTCGCGCAAGCGGAAGGACGAATGAAATGGGCGCCGAACAAGAAATTACATTTTGAGGTGGCAATCATCAAAGCGATTCAGAGTTTGAATCAGGCGACGCTCGATGAAGTGATCGCAAAGCTTGGCGAGCTCCGAGATGGAAAAAGTTCTCCGGTAAAAGCTGCTCCTGCGGAAAAAAAAACGTTAGGCGCTGAGAGGACGTCGGCGGATCCGACGCCCAAGATTGAAAGCGAAGAGCCCGGTCCTCTCGCCGAATTGCGAGTTGCCGAATCGCCAAAGGGAGAAAGGAATCCGGAGAAAATCTGGGAAGCCGTTTACGCGAAAATTCCAAACACGAAGGCGTTCGTCCGGAGCTCGGCCGCCATTGCGCACACACTTCCGCACGAGGGCCGCAACTTCGTTCTCGGATTTCCGCCGGACCAGAAATCGCAAATGGAAATTTTGGGGACGCCAACGAATCGCAAGCTGATTGAATCGCTTTTGCGCGAAGTCAGCGGCAGAGATTGGACGTTGAAGTTAACAGTGCGCGAAGATCTTTCGCCCAAGAACCCACCGGCAACGGCCACCACGTCGCAAGAATACGCGGCCGATCCGCTCATTCGCGACGCGTTGGAAATTTTTAAAGGGGAAATGCGACGATGAATCTGAACAAGTTGATGAAGCAAGCGCAGCAAATGCAGGCGCAAATGGCGAAGGCCCAGGCAGAGCTCGAAGAGAAAACGGTCGACGTCGAGGCAGCCGGCGGAAAAATCAAAGTGACCGCGAACGGCGCCGGCGAAGTACTCTCGATCAAGATCGATAAAGCGATTGTCGATCCAAACGACGTGGAGTTCCTGCAAGAAGCGGTGCTCAGCGGCGTGCAGCAGGCGATCGATCAAGGCAAAGCGATCGCGCAGTCCGAAATGAAGAAAATCACCGGCGGTCTCGGAATGCCGGGATTGTAGAAACGACCACCGACCAGATCGCAGCGGTACAGAAAAGGAGATACGCGATATTTCGCATCGCGATGATCGACAACGGCCATTGCGGGTGGCCGTTGAAATCCCAGAAACCGAGCAGCCACGGATTGCCGCACAGAAAGGCGTACAGAAAA
>QHOZ01000002.1 GCA_003219495.1 Verrucomicrobiota bacterium
TCACGGCAGCCTGGGCGGGCGAGAAGGAACTTGCCATGCAGCAACTGAAAGCTGGACTGCATGCGCCGGCCGCAGCATCGATGCTGAGCTACGGCGCCTTGAAACTGTTCCCGTTCTGGGACCCGCTCCGCGGCGATCCGCGCTTCGAAAAAATCGTTCAGTCGCAAGCGCCGAAAGAGCAGACAGCGAAATAGTAATTTGCGTGCTTCGCGCAATTCGGATTGAATAATCGGCTGCAGCTCGGGCAGATCGAATCGCACTCGAGATATTCGCGGACGCTCAACTGTTTTCCGCAGCCGCCGCAAAGCACGGCAACTGAATCAAAATCCTGTTTCGACCAAACGATTGCGTCGTGCTGCGCGAGCTCCTGATGGCAGAGGTGACACGGAAACCATTTGCCGCAGCATTTGAATTTGAGCGCGATGATATCGGCGGGCCCGTGATAATGCGCGCAGCGCGTTTCAGGATCGACATCGACGCCATTGATCTCGACGCCGTGGCGCGTGCGTGTCACGACACGGCCCGCTCGCGCGGACAAATCAGAACGAGCAATGACCCGACCAGCCAGCACGCGATCATCAGAACGAAGCCGGTATTGAACGATCCCGTGCGCTGACTCAGATCGCCGAAAATTTTCGGACCGAAATACCCGCCGATGCTGGCGGTGCAATTGATGAAGCCGACGGCAGCAGCAGCACCAGCGCTGGTTAGAAATTCGGAAGGCAAACTAAAGAAAGCCGGGAAGTAGGCGACCGTACCCATGCCGATGATGCTGCATAATAAGACGAGCAGCGCGTTTGAATGCGGAAGAAAAAACCACGCGACTAGCGCCAACGCCGCGGCGATCTGGGGAACGGCAAAATGCCATCGGCGTTCGCGCATGCGGTCCGAGCTCCAGCCAACGAAAAGCAGGGCAAGGGTAGCTCCGGCGAAAGGAATTGCGCCAACCCAGCCGATCAGCCGCACATCGGTCCAGCCGGTGAGACGTTGCAGGATTGTTGGAAACCAAAACCAAAATGCGTAGCCACCCACGTAGGTGAAGAACAACGCACTCGTTAACATCAATACCGCGGGATGACGCAACGCCTGCCAGACTGTCATTCGTTCGACGTGTGCTTTCGCCGCGCGTTCTTCTGAGAGACGCGCGTTAATCCAATCGCGTTCGTTAGCCGGCAACCAACGCGCGTCCTTAGGCCAATCCGGTAAGTAAAAAATTGTCGCGACGCCGAGGATGATTGCGCGCAAGATTCAACCAGTGCGCGCCCAAAATGCTGCCGGCAATCGGACCGCCGATCATAAAACCGATCGGAATCGCCGCCATGAATCGCGAAATCGCTTTGCCGCGATCCTGCGCCGTAAACCAATGGGATAAGTAAACGATCACGCCTGGAAAAAATCCCGCCTCAGCCGCGCCGAGCAAAAAGCGCGCGCCGTAAAGTTGATGGGCGGTGTGAACAAAAGCGGTGAGCGTCGTCAACGCGCCCCACGTGATCAACGTAATCGCGAGCAGCAACCGCGCGCTCCAGCGTTCCACCAACAAGGCGCCCGGAACTTGCAGCGCGAAGTATCCGATAAAAAAAATTCCGCTCGCGGTCCCGAACACCGAATCGTTCAGGCCGAGATCGCCTTTCATCCCGAGTGTGGCGTAGGCGATGTTGGTGCGGTCGAGATAATTCGCGACGTAGAGCAAAAACAGAAACGGCAACAGCCGCCACGCAATCCGCTGCCGCGCAGTTTCGCCTGTTTGCAAGATCGACATCGAACTAGACAGGATTTACTGGATTAGGAGGATTAATTCTTCTGAAATCCAATTAGATCCTGTTAATCCTGTCTTTCTAAACCATCGGCCGGAAGCGGCCCACAACTTCCTGGAGGCAGCCGGTGATCTGGCCTAACGAGCAAACTTCAACCGCTTCGAGCAGGGCCGGGAAACAATTTTTGCCGCTCTCCGCGACGGCGCCGAGCTTATCGAGCGCGCGCTTCGCCTTCTCGCCGTTTTTCTTTTTGAACTTTTGCAGACGATCGACTTGGGTTTGCTGTTTCGAGCGCGGCGTCCGAGCGAGCTTTATTTCCGGCGCATCCTCCTCGCCGTTGCGGTACTTATTAAGAGCGACGATCGGACGCGTGCCGTCGTAAATCTGTTGCTCATAACGATGCGCGGCGTTTTGAATCTGACTGCGCTGATAACGTTCCTCGACCGCAGAGAGGACGCCGCCGAGTCGCTCGATCTCGCGGAATTCTTCGAGGATCGCAGCTTCAACCGCGCGCTCGGCCGCTTTTATTCCGGGCGAACTGCCAAACATGTTCATCGTGTGCTTAAAGATTCCAGATTCCTCGAGAAGAATCGCCTGACCATGCGCGGCGAGACGAATCCATTCTTCGCTCGGCGTGGTGAACGGTTCGTCGGCGCTGTTCGAGTGGCACGAGTTCGTGGCGTTGATGTAGGCGAGGATCAATTCCGTCGCGGTGCGCGTGAGATTATTTTTGAACTCCGCCGCAATGAGGGACCGCCCGCTTGTTTGCGTGTGCAGTTTGTAAAGCTGCGCTTTCTGGCCGGCGCCGAACACTTCGCGCATGCCAATTGCCCAAATCCGCCGCGACACGCGTGCGAGCACGAGATATTCAACGTCCAAACCGCAATCGAGGAAGAAAGACAGGCGCGGACCGAACTGGTCAACCGGGATCCCGCGCGCGGAGAACATTTCCACGTAAGCGAATCCGTTCGAGAGCGTGTAAGCGGCTTGCTGCACCGGCGTCGAGCCCGCTTCACCGATGTGATAACCGCTGATTGAGATCGGATACCAACGCGGCATTTCGTGCGTCGTGTACTCCACCATGTCGGTGAGAAATCGGAGCGATGGCTCGATCGGGAAGATCGTTTCGTTTTGCGCCTGAACTTCTTTGAAAATGTCGGCCTGAATCGTGCCGCGCAGTTTCGCCACAACGCCCGGACCGAAACGCCGTTTCGCGGCAGCGATGTACATCGCCATGATAATCGGCGCCGGACCGCTGATCGTCATCGACGCCGAAAAATCTGGCGAGCCGAGATCGAACCCGTCGTAAAGGCGCACCATGTCTTCGACCGTGTCGATCGCGACGCCGCCTTCGCCGATTTTTCCAAACACGCCGTCCGCGTCGCTATCGATCCCGTAAAGCGTCGGACCATCAAATGCGGTGCTGAGACGTTTCGAGCGTTGATGCGCGCTCAGAAAATGAAGTCGGTTCTTCCAGCTGCGGAATCGGTTTCTTCGCGGATTTCTCTCCGTTCTTTTCGAAACTTTCGATCTCGCGAATCGGCTCCAGATACATCTCGCGATAAGCGCCGTTGAGATATGGAAACTCCCCAGGCAAACCCTCGCCGAAGAGAAAACGCGCGACCTCGCCGGGCTCGTCCACTTCGGGCAAGGCAAGCCGCGGCAATTTGATTCCGGTCGGCGTGTGCGTGTAGGGAATTTTCGCTTTGATGTCGTTCCAACGCCCGAGCAAATCGCGCCCGAATTTATCATCGGTCCGCGCGCGCTTGACCTGATCGAGCACGAACTTGTTGTAATTCTCAACCGACTCGACAACTGCTCCCAGTTTGCTCATTTCTTCCTCCGTTTCTCCGCGCGCTGTTCCGGTTTCGCGGTGCCTGAAATTAATTCGAACAAGCGATCAACGCCAGCATCGCGGTGACGTTTCGCGACGGTGTCGACCAGTTTTTGTTTCCGCTTATTTTGGTCGAGCCGCTGCTCGATTTCGGTGTGCGCGGTCTTCGCGCGCTGCAAATCGCTTTTGTTCACGACCACAATGTCGGCGAGGTCGAGCATCACGATCTTCTGCAGCTGCAAACGGCTGCCGTAATCCGGATTCATCACGAGCACGGTTTTGTCGACAATCCCATTTTTTTGGAAGGGCATCGCTTCCTGCCCGGTCCCCACGGTCTCGATGATGACGTAATCGAAGCCGGCCTGACTGAGCTCGCGCCATGCTGCGCATGAATACGCGATCGTGCTGCGAATTGATCATCGTCGCGCGGTCGCCAAGCAACGCCCCCTGCCCGATCACGCTCGGATCGTGCGACAAAATCGCGACGCGCGATTGTCGATCTTTGTTAAGGAATCGCAGCACCAATTCGTCAATCAGCGTCGTCTTGCCCGCGCCGCCGGGCCCGGTAAAACCAATCACGCGCGCGCGCCTTCCCTTTCTACTTCCTACTTTCTCCTTTCTACTTTTCTTCCCGTCTTCGATCTCGGTCAGTTTGTGCGCGAGCTCGTGCTCGGCCGATTTCGTGCGGACTCGTTTGCCGCGCGGTTTGCCATAGCGTTCGTGGACGAATTTCACCATGTCGTCGAGCGACGTGCCGGCAAAGAAGATTTCATCGACTCCTCTGCGGCGCATGATTTTTGCGTCGTCATGCGTGATCGTGCCGCCGCCGCCGCCAAAGACTTTGATGTCGCCCGCGCCCTTTTTGCGCAAATGAGCGACAACCTCTGCGAAAAATTCGATGTGGCCGCCGTTGTAGCTGGAAATCCCTACTGCGCGCACGTCTTCCTGGATCGCGGCCCGGACAATATCGCTGACCGGCCGATGATAACCGAGATAGACGACTTCGATTCCGTGACGGATGAATTCCAGATTGATCGTGTTGATCGCACTGTCATGTCCGTCACAGATCGGGACCGCAGTTAAGACTCGGATCGGTACAGCCATTTGGGAGCGGAAACTGTAACGTTAATCGTTTGGCGGGCAAAGTCGTTTCAGCCTAGAATCGCGGCATGAGCGATCCGTTGGATTTTACAGGGAAAGTCGTCCTCGTGACCGGCAGCTCACGCGGTATCGGCGCGGAGATGATCAAGGCCTTCGGTGCGCGCGGCGCCAAATGCGTGGTCAATTATTTCAGCGATCCCCAAAGCCAAAACAGGGCCGATGCCGAGGAGGTCGCCAAGGAATTGAAAGCGCCGTTGTTGATTGATTGCGACGTGACGAAGCCGGATCAGCTCGAGGCGATGATGAAGCAGATCCAGGACAAGCACGGCGGGCTCGATGTTCTCGTGAACAACTCCGGGATCATTCGCGATCGCACGATGAAAAAAATGTCGGCGGACGAATTCGAGAGCATCATTCGCGTCAATCTAACGGGAACGTTCAACGCGACGAAAGCGGCGATGTCGATCCTGCGCAGTGGCGGCCGCGTCATCAATATGTCGTCGGTCAGCGGACAAATGGGACTTTTCGGGCAAGCTAATTATTCCTCGAGCAAAGCGGCGATCATTGCGCTCACGAAAGTCTCAGCGCGCGAACTCGCGCGTCAGAACATCACGGTGAACGCGATCGCACCCGGATTCATTGACGTCGGCATGAGCAAAGGCATGCCCGACGAAGTGACGGAGAACTTTAAGAAACAAATCCCGCTCGGCCGGCTCGGCGACGCGCGCGAAATTGTCGATGCCGCGCTGTTTCTCGCATCGCCGATGGCGAGCTACATCACCGGCCATGTGCTCAACGTGAACGGTGGATATTATATGGGATAGTTTGTAGCCGCGGCCCTCTGGGCCGCGCAGGACGTCGCAGAGCGACGTGGCTACACTTACTTCAGCGACGCGGTGTCGATCACGAAACGGTACTTCACGTCGCTCCGGATCATCCGTTCGTAAGCCTCGTTGATGTAATCGATCTTGATCTTCTCGATATCGCAGGTGATGCCGCGCTCGGCGCAGAAATCGAGCATCTCCTGCGTCTCCGCGATTCCACCAATCAGCGAACCGGTGAGACGATGCCGCCAACGAATGATGCTGAACGCGCCTAACGGAATCGGTTCCGGCGGGACGCCGAGCAAACACAGCGTGCCGTCGCGCTTCAAGAGCTCGAGATACGCGTCGAGATTGTGTTTCGCCGAAACGGTGTCGAGGATGAAATCGAAACTGAGCGCGTGCGCTTTCATTTCATCTTCGTTTTTCGAAACGACAACTTCATGCGCGCCGAAGCGTTTCGCGTCTTCAGCTTTTCCCGGCGACGTCGTGAAGAGAACGACGTGCGCGTCGAACGCGTTCGCGAACTTTACTCCCATGTGGCCAAGTCCACCGAGACCGACGACGCCAACTTTCATTCCCTTATCGATCTTATGGTGACGCAGTGGCGAGTAAGTCGTAATTCCGGCGCACAACAGCGGCGCGGTCGCTGCGAGATCGACTTTCGGCGACACCTTGAGCACAAAATTTTCATCGACCACGATGTTGGTTGAATAACCGCCGTAAGTGACGCCGCCCGTGTGTTGGTCGGGACTGTCGTAAGTGAACACGACGTCCTGACAGAATTGTTCGAGATTTTCCTGACAACTGTGGCAATCGCGGCAGGCATCGACCATGCAACCGACCGCCGCGAGATCGCCTTCCTTGAATTTTTTCACGTTGCGGCCGACCGCGACAACGCGACCGACGATCTCGTGACCCGGCACGCAGGGATAAGTCGTGCCGCCCCATTCGTCGCGCGCGGTGTGAATGTCGGAGTGACAAACGCCACAGAATAAGATGTCGATCTTGACGTCGTCCGGTAACGGATCGCGGCGGGTAAAGGAGAACGGGGCGAGCGGCGATTTCGCCGCGTTAGCTGCGTAGGCTTTGGTTTGCGGAATCATAGAGGTGACCCACAGCCTAGCGCGAAAACTCCGCGCCGCGAAAATTTGTTAATCCAGCTTTTGGACCAACAACCAAACCAGAGCGGAAAGAATTCCGGCGAACGACGAAAGGACGAGCGCGGCGCGGCGCGATTGCTTCACCTTGAATTCCGGGCGCGGGACGTCGTCGTGAATATGGCTTCCCTCGTAGAGTTTCATCAAGATGAACGCGACGATGAAACCAACCACGGCCCACATCAAACAACCCAGAGCGAGATCAAGCATCCCAACTGATTCTACCTCGCAGAATTCGCGCCCTCAACGGAACTTTTTCGAGACGCGTTAGGATTGAGTATTCGCAGAGAACAATTCAATCTCGGTGTTCAGGATGAAACCTTCGATGATCGATCCGAATTTGCCGCTGATCGATTTGCACCGGCACATCGACGGAAACGTGCGGCTGACCACGATCCTGGAATTGGGCGAGAAGCACGGAGTGAAGCTGCCGGGAATGACGATCGAGAAACTGCGCCCGCACGTGCAGGTGATAGATCGACAACCGGGCGTGATGGCGTTCATCTCGAAGATGCTTTGGATGACAGCGGTGCTGGGCGATGCCGATGCCTGCCGGCGTGTCGCGCGTGAAAATGTTGAAGACGCGAAACGTGAAGGCATCGATTACATCGAGCTGCGTTTTAGTCCGTGGTTCATGGCCGAACCGCATCGTCTCGATCCCAAAAAAGTGGTCGCGGCGGTCATTGAAGGAGTTACCGAAGGCGCATCCGCGACCGGCGTGCGCGTGAATCTGACCGGAATCTTGAGTCGCACTTACGGTGTCGACACCGCGCGCATCGAGCTCGAAGCACTCCTCACCCAACGCGATAAAATTACCGCGCTCGATCTCGCGGGCGACGAGGCAAATTTTCCTCCGGCACTTTTCACCGAACATTTTCAACGCGGCCGCGACGCCGGTTGGCGCATCACCGTTCACGCGGGCGAAAGCGCGGGTGCGCAAAGCGTTTGGGACGCAATCAAATTACTCGGCGCCGAGCGGATCGGTCACGGTGTGCGCGCGATGGAAGATCCGGCGTTAGTGGATTTTCTCGTCGAAAAACGAATCGGCATTGAAGCAAACCTCACCAGCAACGTGCAGACGAGCACGGTCACCGACCTCGCAAGTCATCCCATGCGCGAAATGCTAAAGCGCGGATTGGTCGCGTCGCTTAACACCGACGATCCCGGCGTGAGCGCGATCGATCTACCGCACGAATTCGATGTTGCCGCGCCGGCCGCCGGTTTATCGCGCGAACAAATTCGGCAGGCGCAGCTCAACGCGCTCGAAACCGCGTTTCTCTCGCAGGAAGAAAAAGACACGCTGCGATCAAAAACCGCTTCGCGCCCAGCGCTTTGATTTTCAGATTCCAAATCGATGACCAGCGTGCGAGAAGAGAACGCATCCGAAGATGATCGCGTTAGTATTAATTTTATGCGCTGCCATCGCCGGGATGGGCGTGGTCGTGATCTTTAAACCGACCTTAGCCCACGATCTGACCCGTCTCTTCGCCGACAAGACCGGCATGTGGATCGCGGCTGCAATTCGTGGCGTGCTCGCGCTCGGACTGCTGTCCGCAGCATCGGAATCCAAAGCACCGATGTTGTTGCGGCCCCTCGGGTTGGTGATCCTGATCATCGCGATCGTGATGCCAATTCTCGGCCTGGATCGACATCGTCGAATGCTTGAGTGGTGGCTGGCGCGAAAACGCGCCACCGAAATGATGTGCGGCGCCGCCGCATTCGTTTTTGGGATCGGCCTGATCTATCTAATCGTCTGATCGCGGGACGATTCGCGCCTCAAAACCCGAGCACAATAATTGCTCCATGAGGTTTCATGCCTCT
>QHOZ01000064.1:0-935 GCA_003219495.1 Verrucomicrobiota bacterium
TCGAGTTGATTCAGCGCGGCCAGGATTTGTAACCGTCGCTTGCGCGCCTTGAATCTTTATCGCTAATTGCCGCCGCATGAAGCGCCGCTGGTCTCGCCTCCTCTTTGCCGGATTCGCGCTCGTCTCCGCGTTGTCGAGTTTCGCCGCGGAGTCGACAAACGTTTCGCCGGATGAGGAAAATCCAAACGCCGTCCGGCCAACGGGCGTTCCGGTACGAAGAGCGAAAGCCGTTTCGAAAGCAGCTGCCAGCGCGTCATCCGATTCTGACGACAGCTCGAGCGCGACTCCACGGCGACGAACGCGTCATCGCGCCGCCAAAGCGCGCGATTCGACTGAGGAAGCGGTTCCTACGCAGACCGTCCCCGGTTCAATCCCGAAGACCAGTGCGACTTCCGTCATCGTGATCAATGTCAGCAGCGGTCAGGTCCTTTACGAAAAGAACGCCGACGCTATCCGCGCGCCGGCCAGCACCACCAAGTTGCTCACCGGATTGATTGTGGCGGAAAGCGGCGGCCTCGATAGACCGGTCACGGTCGCGCAAACAGATACCCTGGCTGAGCCGGTGAAGCTCAACATCAAACCGGGCGATGTTTATCAGCGGATCGATTTACTGCGCGCGCTTCTCGTGAAAAGCCCCAACGATGTGGCGCGTTGTCTCGCGCGTGACAACGCCGGCAGCATCGAAGCGTTCTCAGACAAAATGAATCAGCGCGCATTCGCGCTTGGCGCGCGGAATTCGCATTGGGTTAATCCCAACGGATTGCCCGATGCGCGCCAATATTCCACGGCGCGAGATCTGGCAACGATCGCGCGCGTCGCTTACTCGAATCCGACGATCCGATCGATCGTTTGTCTGCCGCAATTAATGTTCCGCTACGCGAACGGCCGCACACGCGAATTGGAAAACACGAACAAACTTTTGAAACGTCTCCCGT